>NZ_JFGV01000019.1:0-73265 GCF_000612035.1 Photorhabdus aegyptia
GGCGCTGGCGACATATTCAGCCGCACCCACTGCGACCGGAGCTAATAAGGGTATTGGCATATTAACGTCTCCTGTTTATCTTATTTTTTGCAATAATAGGAACACCATTGTGAGTATATTTATCAATAGCGGTAATAATCTTACCGCCATGATCTGTCATATCACCCAGCAGAATAACCGCCTTTGACATTAAAGTTCTCCATCGTTTTTCAATTGGAAATAACATCATCCCTCATTAAACTTCGGTAATTAATGGCAGTAATCCCAGGTTCACCAGCTGAATTTCAATATCATTGGATTTATCAATATCCTCCTGATTTCTTCCATCAAAAATCCCTTTCTTGGTGATAATCAGAGTGCCGATCTGTTCATTATTTTGGTACACAGGCAGCACATCTTCCGCCATAGGCAGATAGAACTTATCAATAATACGGGGCTGGTAAAGCATCCAGCCGACACTAAGGCGATCAGGAAAAACCTGCCTGCCTTTTAAGGTATAGCCGTTAGTTTCCACCTGAATATAAGGAAAATCACGGCTGGTCGCTAAGTATTTAACTAAATCAATTAATCGGGATGCATTCAGTTGGCTACTGTCAATTTTTAAATTGAGTTCTAACTTAACCCAGTTAGGATGCCCAGATTTTGATTTATCATAAATAATGCCACAAGATAATTCATCTTTTTGTCCATCCCACATTCCATTGATAAGTGAAGGAAAATTTTTCCTATACTCTTTTTCAAAGTCTCTAATCGCAACTTCAGTTGGTCCTTGCTCATCAAACACAATATGTTGTAAAGCCTGTTTTCTAGAATATCCAGTTAAATACCAGGTCTTTTTCTGCCCGAAAAAAATATCAATCTGCCTTGTAATGTAAAATAAATCCATTAACACAGTATTTAAGGTAATAGTTTCCTGTTGTTCATAACGTGCATTGATTTCCAAATTAATTATTGCCATCGTTGACCTCAAATTAAGTTAAATCTTTACAAGGAGTATAATAAACATTGATATTTTTATGTTCAATAAATAGTATTTTAAAATACCCATAGCTGACAGGCTGTAAAAAATGCCATTCCACATAAGGAGTTCCCTCCAGTACATCACAGACTACTTGATGTCTTTTTGCCTGATTTCGCGCAGAAATCTGACCTTTCCACCACCTTTTAGGTTTACTATCACTATCAAAAAACTGGTCATACCGCGCTTTAGCCTCCAGAAACAGGCAATACGCTGGTCGCCAGCCATCAAACGTCACTTTCAGGCATTGAAATTCCTGGATCATTTGTGTGAGCGGGTTATATTTAGTTTTCGCAATAAATCTCTGATAGTTAATCGTGATGGCGCTCCAACGACTCACCTTGCGATATTTTTCACTTGTCACCGGAATAGCAAGGCAAGCTTTGCACACTTTTTCAGTTTCCGTTTTTTCACACTCTTCCGTCTCAGACTGGGCTTTAGTCTGAACCGCACTGGCATCAACAGATTCATCCCCTAAATCATCGTCCTCCCAAAAATCCGCATAGACCTCAGCACTCCAGACAATATTTCGATCTTCATCCGTGATGTCAGGGCTGATTACAAAATCCGTTTTCTTATGTTGAATGTTGTCATCGTCTATTACGGATTTATCTTTACCCACCTCCATGATACCGATTGCAATTAATACCCCGGCACAGGCGCTGGCGACATATTCAGCCGCACCCACTGCGACCGGAGCTAATAAGGGTATTGGCATATTAACGTCTCCTGTTTATCTTATTTTTTGCAATATAAAGAATATCTTTAAACTGCTGTTCGGATTTTTGATCAGAGGATTCCAGAGCAGACTTGATTGGCAAGGCATGCTGAAAATCAGGATTAAACGCGACCAAAGATAAATAGGATTGAATCAAGTATTTATCCTGAAAGTTTAATGTCAACAAATAATCATAAGCAGCCATTAGCCGTTCGTTCAGCGAAGATGGGGAAGGAATTAAATCCACATGTTTGGTAAGAAGTTCGGCCTGTATACGATCAATCACCGTCTGTTTTTCCAGTTTGGTGATAATATCAAATTGTTCCTGAGTCAATTCAATCATAATGGAACTCCTGACACCGAATAATAAGTGGAATTGTATTGATAAACCCATTTATCAATATCATGCGTGAATGCAAACAATTGTTCATGGCTAAAAATGTCACTGATGCGATGCAAAATACGGGGATCATAAAAACGTAGCAGTGCCGTCTGTTTTGTCGGCAGTTGAATATTTAAATATGACACAAGATGGCGGGTCAGCTTATCTAATGACAGAGAGGTTAATAACCATGATACTGCCGGATACGTTTCTTCAAGTATTGACAATTTCTCTTGCCATTGATGAGCATATTCCATATCAAACAGCCACGGACCTGCAAATGCAAGTTTTGAATCTGGATAGTGCCGGAATAGTGGATTGTTGACACCCACGATATAATTAATCTCCTCACTAAAACAGCGTTCATACTGCAAACCATTCACCAGCGCGTAAAGCCGAATGCCGGGATGTTTTTTCTGGTAATTAACCAATTTTTCGCTTAATTCAGGTGTCATAATTACCCCCGGATAACGGTTATTGCTTCTTCAAGCTCAGCTTTCATCAAACAACTGAGACAAATTTCTTTAAGTGGTTCTTGAGCAACAGGAGTGGATATTTCAGCGCTGACCTGTTTCAGTTTATCCAGCATATCCGGCAGTTTTCCTCCCCAACCCGAACCTGTACCCGGTGCTCCACTGGCAAAACTAATCCCGGCACTACTGCTGATGCCACTGGCATCAATTTTAATAAAATGCCCCGCAGCCTGTAATGTGAGCTCACTGCCGGCATCAATAACCACCTTCGCCCCGGAACTGAGATGAATTTCATTGCCACTTTGTACCAACAACGCATCGTCAGCTTTAATATGAAGTTTTTGTCCGGTTGAAACGGAAATATCTTGCTGCGCCAGAACACGATATTCATTATCAACACGTAAGTGAGCATCGTGTTTAATATGATGAGTCCGATTATGTGCAATATTGACCATTTCATCGTTTAAAATCTCCGTTTTCATATTCTTCTGAGCATGAATATAGATTTCCTCACCGCCTTTATCATCATCAAAACGCAGTTCATTAAACCCTTCCCCTTTATGGGTTTTTGATCGGATTACCATCTGCGTTTTTGCCATCGGCAAACGGTTCGGTGGGAGATTAATGGCATTATAGGTACGACCAATAATAATCGGCTGGTCAGGATCACCATGCATGAAATCAACCAGTACTTCCTGACCAACACGCGGGATAGTCATCATTCCCCAACAGTGTCCAGCCCAAGCTTGGCTAACTCTTATCCAGCAAGAACTTTGATCATTAAGCTTGCCATACCGGTCCCAGGCAAATTGCACCCGTACCCGCCCATATTCATCACAAAATATTTCTTCTCCCTCAGGCCCCACCACGGTGGCAATTTGCAGACCATCAATACTTGGCTTGGGGTAAGGCAAGGGACGCCATACCCGGTTGGGACTACCAAAGGTAAAACCATTCGTCAAAGTCGTCCCTCTGCTACCAAAATGGGACTCATCCGCTTGAGGTTGATGACCGCGGTGAGTAATTTGGATTATTTGCCACGGTGCATTAAATTTTTCTTTCGGATGATCGGTAAGCGTAAACCACATGCCCGGCAAGAGAGCAAAACTGTCACTTTGCCCACAGCCGAGCAAAGCATCATTACGTAACGCCTCCAACCGATATTGACTTATCCGTTGCCCATGTCCATCTTTATAACGTCCGGGAAAGTCATAGTAATAGTAGCTATTTAAATCCGAACGCTGATTACTGATGTACCTGTGATTTTCATGGAATTGAAAATCAGAATACCACCGGGGATGTTTAAACGTGTAGTCTCTCACCGAAACTTCAGCAACTCCCACCCTTTCTCCCCAACGAAACTGGCTGATGCAACACTGGTTGCCTGTGGTATCAGGTTCTGGGTTGTAGGGCAGTGAAAGAGAGCCATTCCTGGCATAAGAGTCGACAAAAATCATTGTCGGCTCGCCCTTATCCTGATCAAAGTGATAGTAATAAAAGATCCCTTCATCAGCTAACAAACGCTGCAAAAAAAACAAATCACTCTCATCGTACTGAACACAGAACTCCCGCATTGGATGTTCATAACGCAATAGACAAGAGAATTGCCGAACGCCATTTTCTTTCAATAGTCTATCAATAATATCGGTGACGGATTTATTCTGAAAAATACGGGAGTTAACCCGCAATCCGGCACGCCACAAGGAAGGATGGAGAGTCAGGTAATAACAACTACGATAACGTCCCGTTGTTTCCTGCACAAAATGAGTCACAATCCCGGTGATATAACGCTCAGGCTGCCCGTCACGATAAACGGTCAATGTGGCGTATTGATCCAGAACATCTGCAAAATCAATATCCGGATTGGCACAAGTTACTGTGGCTTGCAAACTGAATAGCGTTGACAAGGCTTCATTCAGTGTAAATTCAACCACAGCAAAAGTTTTCACAGGGAGATTACCGGCTGTAAGAGTAAAAACCAGCCCCGTTCGTTCTACATCAAAATTATTAACCATAACGATGATTACCTATATTGAATCGTCAGCTCACAATATATCCCTAAACGAAATGATCACAAAAGAAGCAATTATGATGTTTTTTAATCAATCATGCAATCAGTTCATAAGAAAATATGATGAAATAGCAGAAGGCAGAGGACAGAGGACAGAGGACAGAGGACAGAAGTAATGATAAACAATTTATTCACTATGAATGTTTGGCCCACATAAGGTGATTTAAATTTTCAACTTAATATTACGGTGATAATAACCAATAAAGTGAAGTGAACAGAAACAGTATTTAATTTATAGTAATGATATTTATGATGACCTGTCCAGAAAGCCAAGGCAAAAATGATCCAACATATTTTCAGCAAGTAAGAGGTTTTCCCGCAATTCTTATTTACCACTATTTACGGTTTGAGAAGATTTAACTAGTTTCAAGCCGTAATAAATCATCCGATAGTTTAAATTAAAAACTGTTTTGATAATTTATTCCAAACATTAATTATAGTGATCAGTTATTTTATGAAATAAAAACGATAAAGAATATTAAATTAAATAAGAATTTCTCATCTATACTTAATGTTGTTAGTCCAAAACAACATCCTAATAAGTCTAATCTTAATAAAATCAGATTGAAATAGTGAGGGGTTGTAATATGGGCATTATTCACGTTACCAACAATATGAAAAATGATACGATTGAAGTTGCGATTAACTACTGGAGCACTGATTACGCAAGATTCACAGTGTCCGACGATTATTTTAATATCAGTCCTGGATATTTTAGGGCTTCCTGGTTTGTTGACGATTGGCGCGGTTATATCATGTCAGTCAAAAGGCTAGGAATTACATTCTCATATTTCATTTTACCTGACACCAAGATTATTGTCGGAGAAAATCGAGTTACAGAAAATGAGTATGTGATAAAACCTTTATTTGTAAGCTAGTTCATTTATATTTAATGTTGTTAGTCCGAAACGGCATCCTAATAAAGTCCAATCTTAATGAAATCAGATTGAAATAGTAAGGGAGTTGTAATATGGGCATGATTCACGTTACCAACAATACGAAATGTGACACGATTGAAGTTGCAATTAACTACTGGAGCACTGATCAAGCACAATTCAAAGTGTCCGACGATTATTTTACTATAGTTTCTGGAGGTTATAGAGATTCTTGGGTTGTCGACGATTGGCGTGGTTATATCATGTCAGTCAGAAGACTTAAAATCATATATTCATATTTCATTTTACCTGACACTAAGATTATTGTCGGAGAAAATCGAGTTACAGAAAATGGGTATGTGATAGAACCTTTACTTGTAAGGTAGTTCATCGCCTTGATTGAGTATATAAGATTATAAATGAATGTATCTACTATCGATGACCGTCTAAACGGTCATCGAAGAATTCCGGCTACTTTTATTGAGAGTGGCGTCTTATATCTACCTGTCACCACCCCCTAAAAATCTAAATTAAGTTAAATCGCCTCTTCGTCCTGCTCGCCGGTACGGATACGCACAACACGCGCCACGTCGAATACAAATATTTTACCATCACCGATTTTCCCGGTTTGTGCCGTCTGCATAATGGTTTCAACACAGGTATCGACAATATCATCTGGCACGACAATTTCTATTTTCACTTTTGGCAGAAAATCCACCATATATTCCGCACCGCGATACAGTTCAGTGTGGCCTTTCTGGCGCCCAAAACCTTTCACCTCTGTTACCGTCATTCCGGTGATACCCACTTCCGCCAGAGCTTCACGCACATCATCCAGCTTGAAAGGTTTGATAATTGCATCAATCTTTTTCATGAAGTTTTCCTGTTGTTACCAGTTTTTACGGCCGAAACCAGAGGTAATCGGGTAGCGTCTGTCTTTACTAAAATTACGCGGCGTAATACGCGGCCCCACCGGCGCCTGACGACGTTTATATTCGTTAATATCAACCAAACGAACAACTTTACGTACAATCTGTTCATCAAACCCCGCAGCCACCAGCTCATCAACCGATTTATCCTGCTCCACATAACCTTCCAGAATATCATCCAGAATGTCATAAGGCGGTAAGCTGTCCTGATCAAGCTGTCCAGGCGCCAATTCCGCCGATGGCGGACGATCAATCACTCGTTGAGGTATCGCCGGCGAAACGGTATTACGATATTTTGCTAATTCAAATACCAATGTTTTCGGTACATCTTTCAGCGCATTAAAACCACCCGCCATATCACCATATAATGTGGAATATCCCACTGCGGATTCACTCTTATTACTGGTCGTCAGCACGAGACGATGGCGTTTGTTAGACATCGCCATCAGAATAACGGCACGGCAACGCGCCTGTAAATTCTCTTCGGTGGTATCTTTAGCCGTACCCGCAAACAGAGGTTCAAATTGCGCCATAAATGCATCAAACATCGGTTCGATCGACACCACATTAAACTCAACGCCCAACATCTCAGCTTGTTCTTTCGCATCTTCTATACTCATTTCAGACGTATAGCGAAATGGCATCATAACGGCCTGAACATGATCTTTGCCCAATGCATCAACCGCAATTGCCAGCGTTAAGCCAGAGTCAATCCCCCCGGATAAGCCTAATAACACGCCTTGAAAGCCATTCTTGCGAACGTAATCATGCACTGAAAGGACTAATGCCTGATATACCTGCTGCAATGGCGGTAGTTCAGGCGCCGGATTAACCATAGGTTCAATCTTTAATTCATTAAAACAGCATTGTTGGATCTGTTCATTAAATGCGGCTAATCGATGAGTCACTTCACCACTTGCATTAAAAACTTTAGAACAGCCATCGAAAATCAGCTCATCCTGACCACCCACCTGATTAAGATAAATCATAGGTAAATCTGTACGTTGGCAATGTTCTCTAATCAGTTCATAACGAATATAAGGTTTTTCACGATTATATGGAGAAGCATTAATAGAAAGAATTAAGTCTGCGCCAGCCTGTTTCAAGGCATCAACCGGTTCATCAAACCATAAATCTTCACAAATCAATAAGCCAAGATTGTAGCCCTTAAATGGCACAACACAGCTTTGATCGCCCGCTTTAAAATAGCGTTTTTCATCAAAAACACCATAATTTGGCAACTGTTGTTTGAAATAACGGGCCAAGATTTTCCCTTGCCAGAATAAGGAAAGGGCGTTGTAAATCTCCCCGTCCTGTTCCCAAGGATGACCAACTAAAATAGCGGTTTGACAACTGGCCGCCTGTAAATGTGCCAATTGCTCACGGCAACGCTGATGAAAATCAGCACGGAATAAGAGATCTTCTGGAGAATAACCGGATATCGCCAGTTCAGAAAACATGACCAAATCAGCACCTTGTTGCTGTTGTTCCTGTACTGTCTGCAACATACGTTCACAGTTGCCTTCAATGTCGCCAATCATCCAATTAAGCTGTGCAAGGGCAATATTAAGAGTACGGCTCATAAAATTTGGCTCCCCTAAGCCACCAATCTTTATATCAGTGTAAAAACTTCCTGAGCAGCAGAAAAGTTATTCTTTAAAATCATTCGCATCCAATTCATGGCGCGCCAGTAATTTGTAGAATTCAGTTCGATTACGTCCCGCCATACGCGCTGCATGAGTCACATTACCTTTGGTCATTTGCAGTAATTTACGCAGATAATTCAGTTCAAACTGATTTCTGGCTTCTACAAAAGTGGGTAACGCGGTATTTTCCCCTTCCAGCGCCTGCATAACTAAGGCTTCACTAATAACCGGCGCAGTAGTTAACGCAACACATTGCTCGATCACATTAACAAGCTGACGCACATTGCCAGGCCAACTTGCCGCCATCAAGCATTTCATTGCATCAACGGAGAAACTACGGACAAAAGGTTTATGGCGTTTCGCTGACTCACGCAACAGATGATTCGCCAATAAAGGAATATCTTCAACCCGACCATTCAAAGCTGGAATTTTCAAGTTCACCACATTTAGGCGGTAATAGAGATCTTCGCGAAATTCATTTTTTGCCATCGCCTTCGGCAAATCACGGTGAGTCGCGGAGATAATCCGTACATCAATATCCAGATCGCGGTTACTTCCGAGCGGACGTATTTTACGTTCCTGCAATACCCGCAATAATTTAACCTGCAAAGCCAGCGGCATATCACCGATTTCATCAAGAAACAGCGTTCCTCCCTGCGCAGTGAGGAATAGCCCTTCACGGCTGCTGACCGCACCGGTAAATGCGCCTTTGGCATGACCAAACAGTTCTGACTCAAGGAGTTGTTCTGGCAAAGCGCCGCAGTTAATCGCGATAAAGGGTTTTTTCGCCCGTGGACTGGCGCGGTGAATTGCCTGGGCCAACACTTCCTTCCCGGTACCACTCTGACCGTTTATCAGTACACTGACATCAGATTGAGCGACCATTCGCGCTTGCTCCAACAAGCGCAACATAACAGGACTGCGGGTAACTATCTGTTCCCGCCACCGTTCATCACTGGCAGGCGTGGTCAACGCCAATGCGCCATCAATCGCTTTATAAAGCGCATCCCGATCAACCGGTTTAGTCAGAAAACTAAAGACACCCTGTTGAGTGGCCGCCACTGCTTCTGGAATTGAGCCATGAGCAGTCAGAATAATAACCGGCATGCCCGGTTGTTGCTTCTGGATTTCAGCGAACAGTGCCATACCATCCATTTCATCCATACGCAGGTCACTGATCACTAAATCAATTTTTTCTTTAGTTAACAGTTTCAACGCTTCACCGCCGCTTTCTGCGGTTGTGACACGAAACCCTTCACTGGTAAGACGCATTCCCAACAATTTCAACAAACCAGGATCGTCATCAACCAGAAGAAGATGGGCTGGCTTACGCGCTGTCATGGTACGGCTCCTTTATCTGATTCAGAGGTATTGTTTGGCGTACTGTTTTTGTTAGGTAATGTCGTCGTCGCTGGCGTTTCAGTATGTTTATCCGAATTGCCTGATCCCGCACTCCCCTGGTTTTGTTTACGGGAAGAGAGCTGACGCTCAATATCTGTCAGGTTTTCCAGTTTACGAGAAGTTTCTTGTAGCTCAAATTCCAACCGTGCGCGACTTTCACGCAGACGATCAAGTTTATTATCCGTATCTGCCTGTAATTTTTGGAATCTTGCCCGCTCTTCAGCAACTGTAATTTGCTGAACCTGCTGTTCGCGCCATAACTGCCATAAAGCTCGCAGCGAATCTGGGAATTTCAATCGGTATTTGTTGAAGTTTTCAACCATTTTCCGACGTTCAGACAGCGTAGGCCCGGCACTATTAAGTAAAATACTTTGTTTAAAAGCCATATCCCAAGTAACCGGAAGAGTGTATTTCGCCATATTACGTGCTCTAGCTGATGTCAGGCGATCTGAACAATCCATCAATCGCAGCCAGTAAAGTGCGCTCTCAATCGATGGCGACGTCTCTAAATCCCACATTAACTCACACTCTGCGATACGGTAATCCGATACCCGTTGCTCTGGTATTACCATTTGCGCAACTGTCGCTAAATTATTACTAACCGGATTTTTAACGCAACCCGCCAATAAAAAAACGGCGAAGATCAGCAGAATCACGCTAAAACCCCAAACTGAAACTCGTGGTAATAACAACCTAACAACCAACGCGTTTTCCTCAGGTTGTACTGCAATATCCTGCCGATCCGTCCTTTGTACAAAACGGTAAGTAGACCTGTTATGCATTATTTATTCATTCTCAGCAGTTAATGGCAATTTAATACGAAAACAGACATCAGCAAATTCGCTCTGAATTAATATCAGTTCGCCCCCCATACGCTTAATACAATCCTGTGCAATACTTAGCCCAAGACCGCTGCCTTTCACGGCACCTTTACGCTGGAGCGTCCCCTGATAGAACGGTTCAAAAATCATACTGCGTTCTGATTCAGGAATTGGCGTACCTGTATTAGCAACATTAATTTGAACATATTTGCCAATCTGACGACTTGAAACCCAAATGTTACCGGATTCAGCGCCATAGTGCACCGCATTAGAGTAGAGATTATCAATAACCCGCATTAATAGCGTAGGCTCTGCCCATAAAATATCAGCATCAAGCTGAATTTCTGTCTGAATATTCTTCGATCTCGCCGGTAAACTGTGTGATAAAACCACTTCATTAACAATTTCCCGCAGAGAAACCTGCTGTCGCTCCGTCGGGCCATCTGCCAGCTTACGGTTATAATCCAGTAATTGCTCGATCAATTGCTGTAAATGTTTACTACTATTATCAAGAATAGCAACCACTTCTTGCTGATCAGCCGTTAATGGCCCTGCCACTTCATCAGCCAGTAATTCTGTTCCTTCCCGCATACTTGCCAGCGGAGTTTTCAGTTCATGAGAAATGTGACGTAAAAACTCATGGCGTTGTGATTCTAACCAAGCCAGACGTTCACTAAGCCAGATAATCCGTTGCGCCAAAGAGCGGAGTTCCCGCGGCCCCTGAAAAGAATCTATACGAACGCCTAATGATTGCCCTTCTCCCAATCGGTTAATCATGCGTTCAATCCCTTTAACCGGCCCGATAATCATGCGAGTAAATAACGCAACCAATAATGCACTCAGTAGAAATAAAATAAGACTCTGCCAGCCAAAAAATTGTCCTTTTTCAGCAATATCTCTCTGTAGCTGTTCTCCTCGGCTGAAAATAATATCACGGGTAGTCTGTACCATTTGACTATTAGCATTGGAGAATTGCTCAAGTAATTGAGCGGCAGGTTGGGTAGGTTCACTATTGAAGCAACTGATTTTTGTCAATTGCGATAATAAGCTGTTAAGCGTCTTAATATGCTGTTGATCATCAAGTATCGCCATCTGATCTTTCAGCATTTTAGAATATTGCCCATATTGCCTTTGGTAGAGGTTTTCCAGCGTCTTATCCCCTAATACACAATATTGGCGGTAACTGCGCTCCATCTCCAACGCAATACCTGTCATAGCTTCACTGCGGCGGGCATCCGCCAGCGTGGTACGATTTATATCAGCCGCTTGCTCACTGAGTTGATCAAGACTCTGATAAGCCTGATAAGCCAAAACCAATAATGGCAATAACACCAGCCAGAAGGCCATGACAACTAATTGGCGCAATGAGCGCGGAAATAAACGCCATTTTTTCAAGGAAATCATCTCGTAACCTGTCAGTACACCAATGCTAACCGACAAAGGGCGGATAGAAAAACCCATCGGCTGATAAATTCTGCTGTGACTGAAAATCAATGTAAGATGCAAACAGTACAAAGGGGCAGGTAAACACCTGAGCGATGACGGCGGAATAATAGTTTTCGCTACTATCCCGCCAGTGAGGATAACGCATGCCCGCTGTTTATCGACAACAGTCAGACATAGGTTGGTGCCTCACTCCACGTGTCGCCCGATGTTTGATAAGGCCCGAAAGCGATATCACTGAGTTGGACGGTAGGCACCTTACTCTGGCATCATTCGATAGTTTATGTGGCATTTCTCCACCCAAATGTGGGCCGACATAAGAAGTTGAATGAGCAACTGTGCCAGCTTAATGCAGATTCCGTGCCAACATTAAAAAAATAATCATAACCAACTGTTTTTACTTTAGAAAAAATTAAATGTCACGTTTCAGCGACCGAATAGCTTCTTTTCCGATATGAGTAAAATTTATTTTCTGTCGCCAATTAAAGACACCTAAAATCATGCAAATAAAAATAGATTAAAATCAAATAATTAAATGTCTCTTTTTTGAGACACCCATAATGCATGTTTGTCGGGTAATTGAGACAATAGAGCAACCGGGCATCTATACGCCTAAACATTCACCGATAATCTGGCCTTTATCAGCGAATAATGTACCATCGTAGATAGAAGTAAAAAGTCTCTATTCGGGAGAAAATTATGCACCAAACCAAAAATGGGGAATCTCCATATATGGTTCAAGATCCGACTCAATTTGAGATGCAAAAAGAACAAATAGCTTTGTTACACCTGCTCTCTTTGGCTGAAAAAGATATAAAATCTAGACGAGTAGTATCACCTGATGAACTACGAAATAACCTACGGAATTTAATCAACAATGACTGACAAAAGGGTGTGCAATTTCTGCTCACCCTTTTTCGCATCAGTTCAGCATATTCGAGTTAAAAGTAATATTCATCATGCAACGATGTAGTCGAGAAAATTTTATTAACTAGGAAAAGGTAAACAGAAATGAAAGTTATTGTTATTGGAGCAAGCGGTACAATAGGAAAAGCAATCTCGGAAGAATTAGAAAAAAATCACGAAGTCATTCGTGCCGGAAGGAATGGCTTAGACGTTGTAGTTGATATCACTTCCGTTGATAGTATTAAGAGTATGTATGAAAAAACTGGAAAGGTTGATGCTGTAATCAGTGCAACAGGTAGCGCACATTTTGGATCAGTTTCAAAATTAACTCCAGAGTTAAACGAAATAGGAATAAACAGTAAACTCAAAGGCCAAATTAACTTAGTACTGTTAGGGATGGACTATATTAACGATGGCGGAAGTTTTACTTTAACAACTGGAATTATGATGGATGATCCTATTATTCAAGGAGCATCAGCAGCGATGGCTAATGGTGGTGTCAAAGCATTTGTAAAATCTGCGGCAATTGAAATGCCAAGGGGAATTCGCATAAATAGCGTTAGCCCTAATGTCTTACAGGAATCATTGGATAAATACGGTGAGTTTTTCCCAGGTTTCAATGCTGTTCCTGCTAGCCGTGTAGCACTTGCTTTTAAAAAAAGCGTCGACGGCGCTCAAACCGGACAAAACTACGAAGTTTATTAATTTAGAGAAAAGAATCACCCGTCTGGCAAAACGTGTATCTGAAACTGACGGTCACTGATGACGTGCTGATCGTATCCTTCAAAGAGTTATGAATAGGAGCTATGAACATGAAATGCCCTGTTTGCGGTGCAGCGGAACTTATCCATGACACCCGCGAGCGGCCCTATACTTACAAGAGCGAAACCACAATCATTTCTGCGGTAACAGGCGACTTCTGCCCTGCCTGTGCCGAATCTATTTTGGATGCTGTGGAATCGGAACGTGTCATGTGCGAAATGCGGACATTCTCGAAGCAAGTCAACGCGGCCATAGTCGATCTTAAGTTCATTGCCAGAGTACGTAAGAAGCTCGCGCTTGATCAGCGGGAAGCTTCTGAAATTTTCGGCGGTGGTATCAATGCTTTCTCGCGCTATGAAAACGGCAAGACCAAGCCATCTCTAGCTTTGGTGAAGTTGTTTAAAGTGTTGGATCGTCACCCCGATTTACTCTCTGAGGTCAGGATGATGTGATTCTTTCTATTCGTTCTATTGGACTCCAACTTCTTATTAATAGGTCTATCCTCAAACAACACGACTGAAATCGAAATCGGTTTATACCCTTCATCTTTCAAGCTGCTGCTTTGTTGGCTGCTTTCACTCACCCCAGTCACATAGTTATCTATGCTCCTGGGGATTCGTTCACTTGCCGCCGCGCTGCAACTCGAAATCTATTAGGTATATCTATCAACTTCGCATTCGACAAAACCAGCGCATTTCCATACGCTCAATATATACCCTATGTATGGAATGCTAGAACAAATAAAAAAATGGCTTCAATTGTGATCTCACGTCAGTTACGAAACAAAGGATCACAATGAAGCCAATGAACACTATCAGCCGGAAAAACCGGCTGACACCATTTACTTACACCGCGGTACTTATCCTAACTGCTTACGAGCATTACGGAAAAGTCGCATCCACGGGCCATCTTCGCTCCACTCCTTTGGATGCCAAGAGTTATTCACCGTGCGGGATACCCTTTCTGGATGCGGCATCATCACGGTTGCTCGACCATCAAAGCTGGTAACTGCGGTAATACCATTCACTGAACCATTCGGGTTAGCTGGATAGTTTTCCGTAATCTGACCATAGTTATTCACATAACGCAAAGCCACTAACTGGTTGCTTTCAAGCATCTCAAGATGCTGTCTATCACGGAATTCTACTTGCCCTTCCCCATGAGAAACCGCAATCGGTATACGAGAACCTATCATATCTTGCAAGAACAACGACGGGCTGTCAGTAATTTCCACCAAACTGAATCGTGCTTCAAAGCGCTCTGAACGGTTACGTACAAAACGCGGCCAATGTTCTGCGCCTGGAATCAATTCCCGCAAGTTAGACATCATCTGGCAACCATTACAAACACCAAGCGACAACGTATCAGGTCGTGTAAAGAAAGCGGCAAATTCATCACGAACCCGTTCATTAAACAAAATTGATTTCGCCCAACCTTCACCTGCTCCCAATACGTCGCCATACGAGAAACCACCACAGGCAACCAGTGTCTGGAATTGGCTCAATCCAATACGCCCAGACAACAAATCACTCATATGAACATCAATCGCCTCAAAACCTGCTCGGTGAAACGCCGCGGCCATTTCAACATGGGAGTTAACGCCCTGTTCACGCAGTACAGCCACTTTCGGCCTTACCTGCCGCAAAATGTAAGGCGCTGCAATATCTTCTGAAATATCAAAGGTCAGTTTTACATTCAGTCCAGGGTCTTGATTATCCTGTTTAGCCTGATGTTCCTGATCTGCACACTCCGGGTTATCGCGCAGACGCTGCATTTGCCATGTGGTTTCTGCCCACCATAAACGCAAGGTACTGCGATTCTGGCGATATACTTCAGTGTTGCCACTAAAGATAACAAAATCATCACCTGCTTTGGCTTTCCCCAGATAATGTACGCAATCGGCCAGACCCTGTTCTGCCAAAACGTTTTCAACAAATCCTCTATCCGATGCTCGAATCTGAACTACAGCGCCCAACTCTTCTGTAAAGAGCGCAGCCAGAATATCTTCATCAAACACACTGATATCAGCTTCAATACCACAATGCCCGGCAAAAGCCATTTCAGCCAACGTGACCAATAAACCACCATCAGAGCGATCGTGATAAGCCAGTAATTTTTGTTCCGCAATCAGTTGCTGAATCGCATTGAAGAAACCAGCCAATTGCTCAGCACTACGTACATCCGCGGTTTTATTACCCAGTTGACGGTAAACTTGTGCTAATGCGGTACCGCCCAGTGTGTTTTTTCCTTGCCCCAGATCGATTAATAACAATGCATTATCTTCATCGGTGGAAAGCTCCGGCGTTACTGTACGACGTACATCTTCCATTCTGGCAAAAGCGGTAATCACCAGCGACAAAGGCGCCGTTATCTCACGCTCTTCACCTTGTTCATGCCAGCGGGTTTTCATCGACATGGAATCTTTACCCACCGGAATAGTCAGCCCTAGCACAGGACATAACTCCTCACCCACTGCTTTAACCGCCGCATACAAACCGGCATCCTCACCGGGATGGCCCGCAGCGGACATCCAGTTCGCTGAAAGTTTAATGCGCTTTAAATCCTGAACATAAGCAGAAGCGATATTGGTCAAAGCTTCACCGACTGCCATTCGGGCGGAAGCAGCAAAATCCAACAAAGCGACCGGCGCACGTTCCCCCATAGACATCGCTTCGCCATAGTAGCTATCAAGGCTGGCGGTGGTGACAGCGCAGTCCGCAACCGGGATCTGCCACGGACCCACCATTTGATCACGGGAAACCATGCCAGTGACAGAGCGATCGCCTATCGTTATCAGGAAGGTTTTTTCTGCCACCGCCGGCAAATGCATAATGCGCTTAACGGCTTCTGCCAGATCGATATCCCGGCGTTCAAGGCTTTCGCCTCCGGCTTTTAATGTACTGACATTACGCAACATTTTTGGCGTTTTACCTAGCAGTACATCCAGAGGCATATCGATTGGCTGGTTATCAAAGTGTTCATCATTAAGCAGTAAATGACGTTCTTCTGTTGCCTCGCCGATAATGGCATAAGGCGCACGCTCACGCCGACAAATCTCTTCAAACAGCGGAAGTTGTTCCGGCGCGACCGCCAGTACGTAACGCTCTTGTGATTCGTTACACCAGACTTCCAGCGGACTCATCCCCGGCTCATCATTAAGAATTTTGCGCAGCTCAAACCGTCCACCGCGACCACCGTCACTGACCAGTTCAGGCATGGCATTGGAAAGCCCACCTGCACCAACATCATGAATGAACAGAATCGGGTTGTTTTCACCTAACTGCCAACAGCGATCGATCACTTCCTGACAACGGCGCTCCATTTCCGGGTTATCCCGTTGAACCGAAGCAAAATCCAGATCAGCATCGGATTGCCCCGACGCCATAGAAGATGCAGCCCCACCACCCAATCCAATGTTCATGGACGGGCCACCGAGCACAATCAGTTTTGCGCCAACAGAAATTTCACCCTTTTTGACATGTTCATCTCGGATATTACCCATCCCGCCTGCCAGCATGATGGGCTTGTGATAACCACGTAATTCGCTGCCGTTATGGCTGTTGACTTTTTCTTCATAGGTACGGAAATAACCCAACAACGCCGGACGACCAAATTCATTATTAAACGCCGCGCCCCCTAAAGGGCCTTCCATCATGATATCCAGAGCACTGACAATACGCTCCGGTTTACCGAAATCCTCTTCCCACGGCTGTTCAAAACCCGGTATCCGCAGATTAGATACTGAAAATCCCACCAGACCCGCTTTTGGCTTAGCGCCACGCCCGGTCGCCCCTTCGTCGCGAATTTCACCACCAGAACCTGTCGATGCGCCCGGCCAAGGAGAAATCGCAGTCGGGTGATTATGCGTCTCCACTTTCATCAGAATATGGGCCTGCTCCTGATGGTAATCATATGAACCGTTTTCCGCACTGGCGAAGAAACGGCCGACAGAAGATCCCTCCATCACAGCAGCGTTATCTTTATAGGCTGACAGAACATAATCAGGTGTCTGCTCATAGGTGTTTTTAATCATTTTGAACAATGATTTTGACTGTGCCTCACCATCAATAATCCAGTCAGCATTAAAGATTTTATGGCGGCAATGTTCAGAGTTAGCCTGAGCAAACATATAAAGTTCAACATCTGTTGGATTGCGGCCTAATTTCTGGAAAGCCTCCATCAGATAATCAATTTCATCCGAAGCCAACGCCAATCCAAGCTCCGTATTGGCTTGCTCCAACGCGCCGCGTCCTGCTTGCAGAATATCAATGCGTTTTAACGGAACAGGTTGTTGACGAGAAAACAATTTTTCCGCCTGTTCCAATTGAGTAAAGACCGTTTCCATCATCCGATCATGCAACAGTGATGACAATATTTGCCACTGTGCATCACTCATTTCACCACTTTGGATGTAATAAGCCAGGCCGCGCTCCAGACGCACAACCTGGGACAGACCACAATTGTGAGCAATATCGGTTGCTTTGGAAGACCACGGTGAAATCGTTCCCGGACGAGGCGTCACTAACAGTAACGTACCTTGGGGTTCATGTTCAGCCAGCGAAGGTCCATATTTTAATAATTGTTGTAACTTTGCTGAATCAACATCACTCAAAGGTGCATTAATCTCTGCGAAATGAACATATTCGGCATAAATATCATTGACCGGAAGTTGCTGTTCTTGGCACACAGAAAGGAGCTTAGTGATACGAAATGCAGATAAAGCAGGTGAACCACGTAGAATTTTCATAGTAATCAATTCTCTCATCTTAGAAGCAAAGCTTAATAGATGTCTAAGGGGAAATGAGTACATTATAGAGGATTGTCACCCATGACGAAACCGTTTGCGTGACGATTATTACCGCCAATTGTCCTTTGTCCAAGTCATGTAAATAGTATCAATTAGGTTGCACAGCCGGTTTTTGTTCCGCAAAATGCTCAGTCACTGGAAATTTAACCATAATAAAATAGCGCGTTTCCGCATAGCACCACACCGCGTTACACCGAGATAACATATTGAATAATATAAAAATAAATTATTTCGTTATCATTGTTATCGCTCTTTTTTCTGCCGCCATCATCAGTCTGAACATCAGTTGGCCGAATAAACAGCAGGAGCAGATTAACAGGATCATGACCAGAGGAGAGCTACGGATCAGCACCATTAGCTCACCTCTGATCCACCTTACCAGTAAGAAAGAACCAAATGGATTCGATTACGAACTGGCACAACGCTTTGCTGATTATCTTGGCGTCAAATTGGAAATCAAATTCAGAAAAAATATCAATCAGTTATTCGACGACCTAGAAAATGGCGACGCTGATCTTCTGGCCGCCGGCTTGACCTATCATCAAGAAAGGCTGGCTCAAACCCGCGCAGGTCCGGCTTACTATTCTGTATCCCAACAACTGATTTATCGCAAAGGAACTCCACGCCCTCGCTCTTTTAAAGAGTTAAAAGGTAAACTGCTGGTCGCTTCCGGTTCTGCTCATGCCAGCACATTGAAAAAGCTAAAAACAGATAATTTCCCTGAGCTTGAATGGGAGGAAACACAACAATATAACACTCGCGAACTACTGGAACAGGTATCAGAAGGTAAACTGGATTATACGTTAGGTGACTCGATTAATGTCGCGTTACAACAACGTACTCACCCTAATCTGGCCGTCGCTTTTGATGTGAGCGAAGATAACCCGCTGACATGGTATTTAAAACGCATTGACGACTACAGCCTTTACGCTGCCATGCTGGATTTTTTTAGCCAGCTAACGGAAAAAAATGTCATGCCCCGATTGGAGGAGAAATATTTTGGTCACGTCCACTCATTTGACTATTTCGATACACTCTCTTTTCTCAGCGCCATTGATAATATCCTGCCCATCTATCGGCCACTATTTGAAAAATATTCCGGTGATATCAGTTGGCAATTACTCGCTGCCATTGCCTGGCAAGAGTCACATTGGGACCCACTGGCAACCTCACCCACGGGTGTACGTGGCCTGATGATGTTAACCAGCCAGACCGCTAAAGGGTTAGGCGTCGTTGATCGCCTTGATCCAGAGGAGAGTATTAAGGGCGGCGCAATCTATCTGCAAAATCTAATGAAACGATTACCTGAAAATATTCCTAAAGATGAGCGTATCTGGTTTGCACTGGCTGCTTACAATATGGGTTATGGACATATGTTAGATGCCCGTAAACTGACGGCATCACAAAAAGGAAATCCTGATAGCTGGCTTGATGTCAAAAAACGGCTCCCGCTATTAAGTCAGAAAAAATATTATACAAATACCGCCTATGGTTATGCCCGTGGACATGAAGCATATCGCTATATTGAAAATATTCGCCGTTATCAGCTTAGTTTAGTCGGATATTTACAAGCCAAAGAAAATCGAAAAAAACTAATTTCCCAAGAAAACCAACCAAAATAAAAGTAAACAAATATAAGGCTCTAAGGAGTCAATTACAGCCATTATATATCCTCAGTTATATTATGTTTGACAACTAATCCAACTAACCATACTAAATTCGTCAAGACACTATCTCTCCCAAAGGATAAATCATGATTAATTTAGATATTAACGAACAAAACAAAATTATGGTTGTCAGCAGCCATGTATTTAGTCCGACGACTGCGAATGGTCGTGCTTTTACAGAGTTAATCGAAGCATTAAAAAAGAACAATTTCGCTGTTATCCTAGCTGCTACATTCCAAGATGGCATAGCCACAGTTTCTTCTGATTCTTCACTATGCTGTATTTTTGTTGATTGGACTTCAGGAGATAATAACTACGAATCTCATAAACAAGTCTTAGAATTACTGAAAGAAATACGCAAACACAATACAACCATTCCGGTATTGTTGACCGCGGAATATTCCAGCATCGACACGCTGACACTTGAAGTCATGGGATTGGCAGATGAATTTGTCTGGATGCTTGAAGATACGGCTGGATTTATCGCTTCTCGCGCCGGTTCGCTAATTAAGAAATATCACGCTCAATTATTACCTCCTTTCACTCGTGCATTACTGCAATATACCCAAGAATCACCAGAATATTCCTGGACTGCCCCCGGACATCAAGGCGGTGTCGCACTGACTAAGACGGCGGCAGGAAGAGAATTAATTAATTTCTTTGGGGAAAATCTATTCCGAAGTGATATTGGAATAGAAAGAAAAATACTTGGCTCACTGCTAGATCATACCGGTGCTATTAAAGAGTCAGAAGAATATGCCGCAACGATTTTTGGCGCCCATCAAAGCTATTGCGTTCTTAACGGTACTTCGGGTTCTAACCGTATTATCATGGGCGCCATTATTGGTGAGAAAGAGATTGTTATATGCGATCGCAATTGCCATAAATCTATTGGACAAGGTTTAATCATGACCGGAGCTTTGCCCGTATATCTTATTCCCCAACGCAACCGCTATGGTATTATTGGTCCCATTCCCAGAGATCAATTTCAACCAGAATATATCCAACAACTCATTAATAAACACCCACTAAAAGAGTGCGCAGTAGACAATAAGCCTGTTTATGCGGTCATCACCAACTGTACTTACGATGGAATATGTTATCACGCAGAACAAGCACAAGATTTACTCGCAAAAAGTGTTGATCAAATTCACTTTGATGAAGCTTGGTTTGCTTATGCTCGTTTTAATCCTATGTATAAACATCGTTACTCAATGCGTGATGACCCAAATGATTTTAACAATAATGGCCCGACAATATTTGCCACTCAATCCACGCATAAGATGTTGGCGGCGCTATCACAATCATCGTATATCCATATCCGCAATGGTAAAAAACCCGTTGAACATTCCCGTTTCAACGAGTCTTATATGATGCACGCCACAACTTCACCGCTATATTCGCTTATCGCCACTAATGAAATTGCAGCGGCCATGATGGATGGTCCGCAGGGGCAAAGATTGATACAAAACGCTATCAATGAAGCCGTAGACTTCCGTCTGACATTAGCAAAAATCCATCATCAATTTAAACAAAAAGATGATTGGTTCTTCTTACCCTGGAATGCCAGAGAAATTATCAGCGCAGACAGCGGTAAATTAATTCCCTTCCATGAAGCAAACAGAGAACAATTGGCAACGGACCCTTCTTGTTGGGTATTAAAAGAGGGAGAAAAATGGCATGGGTTTACCAATCTATCAGAAGAATGGTGCCTGCTAGATCCAACGAAAGTTGGTATTTTATGCCCAGGAATGAATGACAATGATGAATTGCTGGAAAATGGCATTCCAGCCGAAATTCTTTCCGCTTATCTCAGTCAGCATGATATTGTGCCAGCACGTACCACCGATTTTATTGTTCTTTGCCTGTTCTCTATCGGAGTTACCAAAGGTAAATGGGGAACATTGATCAATGTATTATTGAATTTCAAGAAACACTATGACGCAAATACTTCACTGAAACAATGTTTACCAAAACTCGCGAAGCAATACCCTGAATATTATGAAAATATGGGGCTAAAAGATATTTCGGATAAAATATTTGGGTATATAAAAAAATATGAAATGGATATTGAGCAAAAGAAATCATTTAGCCAACTACCTGAGATAGTTAAACTCCCCCGACAAGCACACCTTGATCATATGGGAGGCCGTACTGAACATTTACCACTTAATGAACTGGCAGGGCGCATATCGGCTGTTAGTGTCATTCCTTATCCACCAGGTATACCAATCATCCTACCGGGAGAACGTTTCGGTGATGAACATGCCCCCCGGTTACAATATATTCGCCAGATAGGTGAATGGAATAACAAGTTCCCAGGCTTTGAAAAAATTCTGGAAGGCGCAGAGATGATAAACGGCGAGTACCATATATGGGTACTAAAAGAGTGAATCAAGAATGCCTATTGATTGTCTTCCTGCTGTTTCCTGGCGGCTTTTAATGCTTTATGTTGTTGCCGACGTTGTTTGAAAAAAGCGCTCAACATCGTCGAACATTCCTCAGCAAGCACACCGCTGGTAATATCAATTTGATGATTCATGCCAGGATGGCGCAATATATCAACCAAAGAACCTACGGCGCCAGTTTTCATATCACTGGCGCCATAAACCAACCGCTGTATTCGGCTATGTATCATAGCACCGGCGCACATAGTGCAAGGCTCAAGCGTGACGTATAAGGTGGTATTTATTAAACGATAATTGTGTAACTGTTCTCCCCCTTTGCGTAACGCAATAATTTCGGCATGAGCGGTAGGATCATGCGCGATAATAGACTGATTCCAACCTTCCGAGATGATTTTATTATCAGCAACCAATATAGCACCAACAGGTATTTCCCCCTGCTCCCACGCCTTTATTGCTCGTTCGATGGCCTGCTGCATCCAATATTCATCACTATATATTTCAGTCACTACGGTATCCCATTTGATTACATCAGGGACAATTATAACGATTTATTTTACTTGTTTTCCAGATATATTTTCTTATTAATCCATTGGGAATATACACCCGAGATTATTTTATATATTTATTGCTGATAAAACACCCAAAAAATTAACAACCAAATATATAATGCAATTCTATCTTATGACATTTTTATATTTCCTTTAAATCAATTAAAATCCGATTGCAAGATATTGTCCAACTACATAGGCATCAGCAGATAATTTGATTTCATTTCCAAGATAATCGAAAGTTTTACCAGCTACCCAAGCGTTAAAATTATTCAATGTTCCGTTGGGTAATGCAGCCATTGGAAGTGCCCACCCACCACCATCTGTCATAAAAACCCGCAAGCACCTATAACAGCAATGAAAAATATAATTAAAGCGAAATCATAAGAATCAGAGATAAAAATTATACATATAAATTTTTTATTTTTCCTGCCACACCTTTTATCTCAACCTCCAATATAAATCTTTCCATATATAAACCATCAAAGATAGTTAGTAGAAACAAAACATTAATACCTTAGGTATATTTTCGATTAAAAATATTGACTATTTATTACTACCAATTACATATAAATAATTAACATCTTAAATTATAAATTAACGGACACTATCTTTACAACAACTCAAGGTATGGTCTATAAATACATAACCTAATTTGAGGAAAGTATATGAGTCTCAAAAATGATTTTAAGGATTTCTCTACTAGCAATAATGCTAATGTAGTAAATCAAGAAAAATACGAAAAAATCCTGAGTTTGTATTCCGGGTTTCTACCAGATAATGTCCCCACTCATTTATTAAATAAGGTATTACGTCGATCGTCAACAATAGTCTCTGTTGTGGCTAATTTCATCACGACACAATCTGGTGATCGTGTTCTCGATAATCGCGATATCACTAAACTCAACACTCAATTAAATAGAGAGTTAGAACAAAAAATCATAACTAAAATTTCCAATTACGCATTGGAAAAATCAAAAAATATTGCAGATATTCCTAATAAAAATGTACTTGTGAAAAACCGAAGCTTATTGGAAAAGTTAATTCCGGTAGGTGTATCACCTCTTTGGCCGACTGACATACCACCAAATGGTGGGTGAAATATAATGGAACGATCTTCGATAAAACTTTATATCTAAAATTAGCGGAAGTTTATCTTAGTGGCGGATGACCGATATAGGGGCATCAAAGCCACATAACCTAGCGTTTAACTATATGATGAGGGCAGCATAATGAGCACGTTGGTACTTGACGAAATCCCGGTAGGAATACCACTTCCCTGGCCGGCTGACATACCACCAAGTGGGTGGGTGAAATGCAATGGAGCAATCTTTGATCAAACTTTATATCCAAAATTAGCGCAAGCTTATCCTACTGGTAGATTACCTGATTTACGGGGTGAATTTATCCGGGGCTGGGATGATGGGCGTGGAGTGGATATTGGTCGATATCTATTATCCGGGCAACTGGCAGACATTGCTCCACATAGTCACAGGGTTGTCCGGATGTGGTCCAACTCAAATGGTGGAACCGACGGAGTGGGTGCAGCAGGCCGTATTCTCAATAGTATCTACCAGAACGTTAACTACGGCATTGATCCTCGTGGAATAGGCATCGCTATCGGAATGGGATCTGGTGGTTACGGTTATATGGATAATGCGATTGCCGCCTCAACGGGAATAGAAACACGTCCACGAAACGTGGCATTTAATTACATTGTGAGGATTGCATGATGAATAAGGCTGTACTGGATAAAAATAATATTGCCATCAGTGCCGGAAGTATCGTTGTATTTAATTACGATGCAATTACGCTGGAATATTTAAACAGTTCTGATGAGTACCTTCCCGTTGGTATCGGCCTTCCTGCCAACTCTTGCACAGATGCACCACCTGAAACCCAAGAGGGATATATCGCCTGTCGTTCACCTGATTTAACCGGCTGGCAAATAGTACCAGATTATCGAGGGAAAATAGCTTACAACACCCAAACTGGGGAACAGAAGGAAATCATTGAACCGGGTGAATTACCAAAAACGCTGACATTCAAACAACCAAGCACCGATTTTGATAAGTGGGATGGCGAAAAATGGGCAACAGATATTGAAGCTCAAAAAGCCAATCAGATGAAACAGGCAGAACAACACCGTGTCATTCTTCGCCAACAAGCTAATGAAGCCATCATTTTATTACAATATGCTATTGAGACTGAGATGGCCTCAGACGCAGAGAAAGCATTATTACTTGCCTGGAAGAAGTATGTGGTATTACTGAGCCGTGTTGATACCTCAATGGTTTCAGATATTGAGTGGCCACAAATACCAGAATAATACAATTATCAAGACCGGGCATTATTCTATCCCAAATCTTTTTTCAGTGATAATAATGACTATTTTGACCGGCTGATTTCCTATGCTTTTGGCGTCTCAATCCGGTCAAATATGATTTATAATTAGAATTATGGGCTGCATGGCAGCCCTTTTTTTATTTTATTTTTCAGGAGATAACATCTATATCTATGGAAAAAACATAAAAAAATATAATAACCTAACCAATAGATAAAATAATAATACTTTCGTAGCTGCTATTTTTACACCCTGTATTTTAATAAAACTTGTGAAAACCATTATTAAAATTACCGGAAGAAATAAGATAAAATAATTTTCAGATATAAAACATAAACATCTTGAATATGCTTTCGATTACAATATGTTAAACAATTTATTGTCATCAGTCATACATAAATAATCAATCGCTTAAGTTATAATATAATCTTATTATCCTCTTTTTGGAGTAGACTATAATTGAAATCAATCTCAAAAAATTACCTATACTATAACTCAACATGCTAATTATAACAGAACATTATTTTATTTAAGGAAAGTGTATATGAGTCCCAAGAATGATTTTAAAGCTTTTTCTATTAATAATAATGCCAACATAGTGAGTCAACAAGAATATGAAAAAAGTCAGAACTTACAAACCGGGTTTCCACCAGAAGATATTACTACTCATGTGTTAAATAAAGCATTACGTCAATCATCAACAATAGCCTCAGCCGTGGCTGATTTTATCGCGACACAATCTGGCGATGATGTTCTGGATGATGGAGATATTGTTAAACTCATCACACAATTAAATAGAGCATTAGAACAAAAAATTATCACTAAAATTTCCAGCTCCGCCTTAGAGAAAGCAAAAAATGGCGCAGATATTCCTAATAAAAATGCATTTATGAAAAACTTAGGTTTACATGAAGCTGCAAAACGGGAAATAGGAACTGGCGTTAATCAGGTGCCAGATATGTCGTTTTTCAACGCAAATCTAAGTTCTACTGGTTGGCAAAAATTACCTTCGGGTTTAATTGAAATGTGGGGGTTTGTACTAGTTCACGGCTATGGTTCTATGGAGGCCGGGTATTTAAATAGTTTCCCAATACCATTTCCGAACGCATGTTTAAATATTGTGTTAGCTAACGGTGGTTATAACCCTCAAGACTCCGGAATATGTTCAGTACACGTAGTAGATCGGAGTCAATTCCGATGTTATAGAAGCCCTACTAATCATCCTACGCCTGTTGGCGCGTATTTTAGGGCGATAGGATATTAATTTAATAAAAATCAACTTGCCATGATCATTTAATTAATATGGCAAAAAATCATGACCGATAAAACCATGCATTCAGCGCATTAAATAAGGAATCACTTTTATAATAATTCAATATATTATCTATAAAGTTTATCACTTAATTTAAGGAGTATACTATGAGTCCTAAAAATGATTTTAAGGCTTTCTCTATTAGTCATAACGCCAATGTAGCAAGCCAAGAAAAATATGAAGAGAGTCAAAATTTGAAGACTGGGTTTGAACCCGATGGTATTACCACCCATATATTAAATAAAGCATTACGTCAATCATCCACGATATCCTCTGTAGTCGCTAATTTTATCGCGACACAATCTGGTAATGATGTTCTGGATGACGGAAATATAGAGAAACTCAACGCTCAATTAAATAATGCTCTGGAACAGAAAATGGCACCAAAGGTTCCCGATGCCTCATTAACTCAGAAAGGTATTGTTCAGCTTACCGATGTGGTTGGTAATAGTAATTCACTCGCTGCAACTCAGAAGCTTGTTTCTGATGTAAATGATAATGCTAACAATAAATTAGCCAAAAACCAAAATGGGGCAGATATTCCCAATAAAAACGAGTTTGTGAAAAATCTCGATTTGCTGGAAACCGTCAATTTGGCGAAAAACGCTGTACCGAATAGCAGGAAAATTAATGGTAAGGTGTTGACTGGAGATATCAATTTAGGGGCTGGTGATGTAGGGGCATTTAGGCTTGGATTAACAGGAAAATATTCTGTTGATAACCAGGTCCCGTGGAACATAGATTCAGGGTCATATGACTTACTGAATTCGAAATTTAGTGATCATGTTGTTCACTTCTATAATGGAGTTGGGAGTTGTCCGGCTTTTCAGTTGAAAGTGCATTACAAAAACGGGGGGATTGCTTATCGCTCGGCGCGCGATAATTATGGATTTGAAGAAGATTGGACTAATATTTATACAACAAAAAACAAACCTACCGTAAATGAACTTGGTTTATCAGACACCGTAACATTGGCAAGAAACGCGGTTCCTAATAACAGGAAAATTAACGGCAAAGTATTGGTTGAAGACATCAATCTGGAAGCCGGAGATGTCGGAGCATATTCACGTTCGGAAGCTGACAAGCGATATCAAAGGAAAGGCCCTAATCAGGGGTGGCAAAAAATAGGCGCCGGTGGAGATAGCGGAAGTAGCATATTACTGAGTCAGGACATACGAGGAAGATGTATATTTTTACGTACTGGTAGCCCAGGTATATTTTTACCTTTACAAATGCCTCCAATCGATAATATTTTGGTTGGCGTCGGATATGGTTCAAGAGGATGGCTGGTTGTGCATTCGTCAGATGCAGGACTAAGGTTATCTATAGTAAACAAAGATGATTGCCCTGATATTACAGAAATTTATATTGCTGATTAGAATTATGGGCTGCATGGCAGCCCTTTTCCCATTTTGTCTTTTTAGGTGATAATTCACCCCCTAATTGATAGGGATATTTACTTATATTTATCGAACAAACAAAAAAATATAACAATTCAATCAACAGACAAAATAATACCACTTTCGTAACCGTTATTCTGACACCATCTATTTTAATAAAACTTGTTAAAACTGTTTGAAAATTGACAAAATAGAAAAGACTAAATAATCTCCAAATGTAAAATAAAAAATTTTAATATATGCTTTCTATTACAAAATATTAAACAATTTATTATCACCAGCCACACATTATTAATCAATCAATTGATTAATAATGAAATCTTATTATCTGATTTTTGTCGTAGACTATGATTGAAATTACTTTCGACAAATCACCTATACTATAACTCAATGTGTTAATTACAAAAGAATATTATTTACTTAAAGGATATATGTATGAGCCATAAGAATGATTTTAAAGCATTTTCTATTAGCAATAATGCTAATGTAGTAAGCCAAGAAAGATACGAAGAAAGTCAAAATTTACAAACTGGATTTCCTCCAGAAAATATTACCACTCATATATTAAATAAGGCATTACGCCAATCTTCCACAATATCATCTGTTGTAGCTGACTTTATTTCGACAGAGTCTAACAGTGATGTTTTGGATGACGGTAATATAGCCAAACTCACTGCACAATTAAATAAAGCGTTAGAACAAAAAATTACAACAAAAATTCCCGATGCATCATTAACACAGAAAGGTATTGTTCAGCTTACAAATGTGGTTGGCAATAGCAATACACTGGCTGCAACTCAGAAGCTCGTCTCCGATATAAATAATAACGCCAATAACAGACTAGAAAAAACGCAAAACGGTGCCGATATCCCCAATAAAAATGCATTTGTGAAAAACTTAGGTTTAAATGAAGCGGCAAAACGTGAAGTGGGAACTGGAATTAATCAAATTCCAGATATGTCATCTTTCACCTCAAGCTTGGTTCAGAGTGGTTGGCAAAAATTACCTTCAGGTTTAATTGAAATGTGGGGAATAGCACGAGTTTCTGCCGGAGGAAGACCTGATCTCGGATATATTAATAACTTTCCAATACCATTCCCAAATAAATGTTTTAACATCACGTTAACTCACAATGATTGGGACCCGAGAGCAGCAGGAATATTCGGCGCATCCGTCGTAAATCAGAGTCAGTTCAAATGTTATAGGGGTCTAGGTGACAGTCAATCTTTTGTTTATACTTATTTCAGAGCAATAGGATATTAATTAAAAACAATTAATTTACCATGATGATTATTTAATTAAAATTGGCAAAAAATCATGAACAATAAAAACTATGTATTTAGTGCATTAAATAAATCGTTTTATCCACTATTATTACAACAGAATTATATTGAATCTGGCTCATGGCCAAATGATCCTTTACCTGTAACCGATGATATATTCAATGAATTTTCGGGCATCCCACCTATAGGAAAAATACTTTCCTCTGGCGAAAATGGTCTCCCTTGTTGGGAAGATATCCCACCACCAACAAAAGAGGAATTGATATTTATAGCGGAAAGCCAAAAAACACAATTTATATCTCTGGCAAATGAAAAAATAACTCCACTTTCTGATGCAGTAGAACTTGATATAGCAACAGACGAAGAGATGCTATTACTCAAAGAATGGAAAAAATACCGAGTAATGCTTAACCGGGTTGACACTTCAAACGCACCAGAAATTGACTGGCCAATTAAGCCATTATCGTAATTAACAAAAAGACCAGGATTCAAACAGAACCTGGTCTTAATTATTTTATTATTGCTAATGCTACAATGATAAACATTCTGTCATCATAAAATTCATTCTCCGTCAATATTTTTTAACTCATGCGACATTAGTTACATTACCCATCATCGAAACTTAATTTCCAGAACAAACCTTTCAATATGGAAATTGTTTAAAATGGTTTCCATAAGATAAAATTAATCATTTCGATATGTTTTCAATTGAAATATATTGAGTTATTTATTACTTAAAACATACGAAAAATAATTAACCTTATAAGATATAAAGATATTTAATTATTTCTTCTCATCTCTATACTATGAGCGTTGATAAATTACCTCTACAATAATTTAAGATATTATCTATAAAACTCACCATTGAACTTCAGGAAAATATATATGAATCCCAAAAATGATTTTAAAGCGTTTTCTATTGGTAATAACGCTAATGTAGTGAGCCAAACAATATATGAAGGAGAGCAAAGTTTAAAGACTGGGTTTCCCCCAGGAAATATTACCACTCATATATTAAATAAGGCATTACGTCAGTCGTCAACTATATCCTCTGTCGTAGCTGATTTTATCGCGACAGAATCCGGCGATGATGTTCTGGATGATGGTGATATCGCTAAATTAATCATTCAATTAAATAGAGCATTAGAAAGAAAAATTATCACTAAAATTTCCAACTCTGCATTGGAAAAAGTACAAAATGGCGCAGATATTTATGATAAAAATGCGTTTGTGAAAAATTTAGGTTTAAATGAAGCTGCAAAACGGGAAGTGGGAACTAGAATTAATCAGATTCCAGATATGTCGTTTTTCACCGCAAACTTAGCTCAGGCTGGCTGGCAAAAATTACCTTCAGGTTTAATTGAAATGTGGGGAATTGCACTAGTTAACGGTAGTTTATCTACTAACGCCGGGTATTTAAATTATTTTCCAATACCATTCCCGAATAAATGTTTAAATATCACATTAACTCACTCTGGCCATACTCCTGAAGCAGCCGGGATATTCTCAGTAATGATAGAAAATCAGAGCCAGTTTCGATGTTTTAGAAGTCCTACCGGTTTAGATGCTGATGTTATAGCATTTTTTAGAGCAATAGGGTATTAATTTTATAAAGCATGACCGATTAACCCATTATCGTAATTAATTAATAAAAGGCCGGCATTAAGACAAAACCCGGCCTCAATCATTTTATGAATGAAACAACCTGAAACTCATTGCATCGAATGTAACAGAGTGGCTATCATCGCCGATGTGAAAAACAAAAGATGCTATTATGTAGCGCTAGACTTATATCGTGCTAGACTTCGTTTTTCCATGTAATTTATACTGTGTAGCAATATAACCAGTGTGTAATAGAACGGAATAAGAACCGGCGATAACACACTGAATATAAAGTAAAGAAAAAGTTAATTTATTGAAATGTCGTTATTAATCAAAAAAAGCTGTATCAATTGTGATATGTGTGAACCCGAATGTCCCAATCAGGCGATATCGATGGGAGATGAAATTTATGAGATTGATGCCGACCGTTGCACCGAATGCATCGGTCATTACGATGCTCCAACCTGTCAATCAGTCTGTCCGATAAATAATACTATTATTACCGATCCAGACCGACAAGAAACAGAAGAACAACTGTGGGATAAATTTGTATTACTTCATCATGCAGATAAAATCTGAAATCAACGCTCAAGGATAACGGTCGCACAGGCATAGCGGCGCTCATCAGCCAATGTCACATGCAAAGAGGTCGCCCCCAATTGCTGAGCCAACGCCGCCGCCGCACCATAGAGCCGCAAAATCGGTTTTCCCAGTGCATCATTGACCACTTCAAACTGGTTAAATGCCAGCCCATTACGGATACCCGTTCCCAGTGCCTTCGCTGCGGCTTCTTTTACCGCAAAACGCTTAGCCAAAAAACGAACCGGTTTTTCATGTTGTTGATATTGTTCCCATTCTAATTCACTGAGAATGCGTTTTGCCAAGCGCTCGCCTGAGCGCTCGACAACCCCTTCAATACGGGCAATTTCAACAATATCTGTACCTAACCCAATAATAGCCATTAACGGCGAGCTTTCCGCATTTGGGTTTTCATATCCGCCACCGCAGCCGTCAAACCACTGAATACCGCACGTCCAATAATGGCATGACCAATATTCAACTCATAAATTTCCGGCAGAGCGGCAATACGTTGTACATTATGATATGTCAGCCCATGACCCGCATTAACCGTTAGACCTTTATTCGCTGCATAAGTCGCAGCTTCTTTAATGCGATGGAACTCTTTTTCCTGTTCTACTTCATTTTTTGCATCGGCATAAGCACCTGTATGAATTTCAATGAAAGGGGCGCCAACTTCACTAGCCGCATCAATTTGTCGATGTTCCGCATCAATAAATAACGAGACAAGAATACCCGCATCAGATAGACGCTTAACCGCCGCAGCAACCTTATCTTTCTGACCAATAACATCTAAGCCCCCTTCTGTTGTCACTTCCTGCCGTTTTTCAGGCACCAAACAGCAAAATTCAGGTTTAATACGACAGGCAATATCCACCATTTCATCTGTCACGGCCATTTCAAGGTTCATCCGGGTCTGGATGGTTTTCTTCAACAATTCTACATCCCGATCGGTAATATGACGGCGATCTTCACGCAAATGAATGGTAATACCATCGGCTCCCGCTTGTTCCGCAACAAAAGCCGCTTGAACCGGATCAGGATAATTGGTACCGCGGGCATTGCGCACCGTCGCAATATGATCGATATTAACGCCTAATAATACTTCAGCCATATTTATCTCCTGTATACCCGTCATCTTTCAAGTTGCTTCTTTGTTGGCTGCACTCTCTCACCCCGGTCACATAGTTATCTATGCTCCCGGGGATTCGCTCCCTTGCCGCCGCGATGCATCTTGAAATCCATAGGGTATAGTCATATTAGAATATGACAAGTTTACACTTTCCATCTTGAAGAGAAACAAATTCATTAATTTTCTTTCTTTTGTGGCTTCTGATGTACAAACTGCCGAAATAATTCACGACTTTTTAAAGGTTTGCCACCCAGATAAGGTTTTAATGCAATACGTGTGAAACGCTTTGCTGCCTTTAATGTCGCAGAATCAGGGAATTCACGAGTCGCCAGTGATTTTAATTCGCGCCCGGTAAAACTGTAATGATCAACAACCAAGCTAGCGATAAATCCTTTTTCTTCTCTATAACGGTAGGTCATCGTGTCGGCGACAGGTTCACCACTGCCCGCACAATGAAGATAATCAACGCCATAACCAAGATTTGCCAGCAACGCTAGTTCAAACCGACGTAATGCATATTCCGGTGTATATTCACTGGCGGCAAGAATCTGCAAACATTGCAGATAATCAAAGAATAAGGCGGGATAAGCCGTTCCCTGTTCAAGCACTCTTGACAACAATTCATTGATATATAAGCCGCTGTACAACACACTGCCGGTAAGAGGAAGGGCCAGGGAGATAGGATCTGCATCGCGCAGCGTTTTAATTGCCCCCCGCCCACTCCAACGAACCAGCAATGGGGTAAAGGGCTGCAAGCAGCCTTTTAAATTGGAACGACGGCTACGCGCACCTTTTGCCAACACGCTAATTCGCCCTTCATTTTCAGTGAATAGATCCAGTAACAGACTCGTTTCACTGTAAGGACGCCCATGAAGAACAAAAACACGTTGCCAACCGTCCACAGGGATGCCTTATTTCAAATCATCAACGTAACCCAAGCTACGTAACGCTCGCTCATCATCAGCCCAACCCGCTTTAACTTTAACCCACAGTTCTAAGTGGATTTTTACATCAAACAGCCTTTCCATATCCTGACGGGCTTCAATACCAATGGTCTTGATTTTACTACCTTTATTACCAATAACCATTTTCTTCTGGCCTTCACGCTCAACCAGAATTAAGCCGTGGATATTGTAACCACCGCGTTCATTCGCCACGAACTGCTCAATTTCAACCGTGACAGAATATGGCAATTCATCACCAAGAAAACGCATAAGCTTTTCTCGGATGATTTCAGAAGCCATAAACCGCTGAGAACGGTCAGTAATATAATCTTCCGGGAAATGGTGAGTCGCTTTCGGTATATATCCGCGCACAATTTTGGCAATCGTATCAACATTCATGCCTTTTTCAGCGCTCATCGGGACAACATCAAGAAAACTCATCTGTTTACTGATAAAACCAATATGTGGCAACAAACTGGTTTTATCCGTTACGTTATCCACTTTATTGATAGCCAGTAAAACCGGACAACGCAGATTACGCAGTTTGTTCAGTACCATTTCGTCATCCGGGGTCCAATGAGTCCCTTCGACAACAAAAATAACCAACTCCACATCACCGATAGAACTGCTGGCCGCCCGGTTCATCAACCGGTTAATCGCCCGTTTTTCTTCAATATGTAATCCCGGCGTATCCACATAAATAGTCTGATAAGCCCCTTCCGTATGGATACCCATAATACGGTGACGGGTCGTTTGCGGCTTACGAGAAGTAATAGATACTTTTTGACCTAAAAGCTGATTCAGCAACGTGGATTTCCCCACATTAGGCCGTCCAACTATTGCAACAAATCCGCAATAGGTTTCTTGTTCGCTCATTCAAGCTCCAGTTGTTTTAATGCTTGCTCAGCCGCTGCCTGTTCCGCTTTGCGACGGCTAGAGCCTGTTCCTTTAACTGGCAGTTCGATACCACTCACTTGACAGTGAATAGTAAATTCTTGGTCGTGAGCTTCACCACGAACCATAACAACCAGATATGACGGCAGAGGCAGATGATGCCCCTGCAAATATTCCTGTAAACGGGTTTTCGGATCTTTCTGTTTGTCGCCAGGACTGATTTCATTCAAGCGGGTTTCGTACCATCTCAGGATAATTCTTTCAATAGTCTGAATATCACTATCAAGGAAAATCGCACCAATCAATGCTTCAACGGTATCAGCCAGTATTGATTCACGACGGTAGCCGCCGCTTTTCAGTTCCCCCGGCCCTAAACGAAGGCATTCACCTAATTCAAATTCCCTTGCTAATTCAGCCAGTGTATTACCACGCACCAATGTGGCGCGCATGCGGCTCATATCCCCCTCATCAACACGAGGAAAACGATGATACAACGCATTGGCAATAACAAAACTCAGGATTGAGTCACCAAGAAATTCCAGCCGCTCATTATGTTTACTGCTGGCACTACGATGAGTTAACGCTTGTATCAGCAGATCATGCTGCTCAAAAGTGTACCCCAGCTTACGCTGCAATCTGTTAATTACGATGGGATTCATGTGCTACCAATATCGGTCAGAATTCGTCAAATAAAAACGCACACGCAACAGACCTGTTACAGAAACCCCTGACAAAACTGTTGCGTTTGCACTGGCCCCTTATAGGAGCCAGTCATTAAGTTTGAAAGGACATTCTACACTGTGAGTAAAATTAATGCTTCGCTAATATAAAAATATTAATTAATTCCACCAATACGGCTGAAGCGAACTCCGGTAGGCCATTCCCCTTCCTGTTTTTCAAAACTCATCCAGATGGCGGAAGCTCGACCAACTAGATTCTTCTCAGGGACAAAACCCCATACACGGCTATCAGCGCTATTATCACGGTTATCACCCATCATAAAATAGTGGCCTTCGGGCACAATCCACATTCCCTCTGGCAAGCCAGGTTGACGGAAATTAGGCACCGATAGTACACCTGGAATCTCCAAAATATGGTGAGTTGCCGCGCCCAAATTTTCAATCCGTTCACCCTGCCGCATACTGTAAGGCGGCAACGTTTCTTCAACGGGGATTTGGAAAACACCTACCTTCTTCAGACTTTCACCCTTGGAATCGACACCATACTGCTGCATTGTCCACTCACTTGGGAATAGTGAACCGTAAGAAACCGGTAATTCTTCCTGACAATTCCCTGTTTTGCTGCAATTAGAAAAAATACGCAGCTCTTTCTTTGCCGGATCATAAATAATTTTATCGCCCGGTAAACCAATCACCCGTTTGATGTAGTCAAAACTGGGGTCCAACGGGTATTTAAATACGGCAACATCACCACGCTTTGGTTCGCCGGTCTTAATCAATGTTGTTTGAGTGATAGGATCTTTCAGTCCGTATGAATATTTTTCCACCAGAATGAAATCACCAATCAATAAAGTTGGCATCATGGAACCCGATGGAATCTGAAAAGGCTCATAAACAAAAGAGCGCAGAATCAGAACCACGGCTAACACAGGAAAAATAGATGAACAAGTATCTACCCATGTCGGCTTGTTAATAGTCTCAGCCAGATGCTCCTGATCCATTGTACCTTCTGTCAACTCTTGCAATCTGGCAAGTTTTTTCTTGCGCGCTGGTGCCCATTTGAAACGATCAATACACCAAATAATGCCGGTGACTAACGTTGCCAACGTTAGGATCAGGGCAAAAGTGTTAGCCATTTAGACTCCTTACAAGCTTATTAATTGTCTTTACCAACATGAAGAATGGCTAAGAAAGCTTCCTGTGGTAACTCAACGTTACCCACTTGTTTCATACGCTTCTTACCCTCTTTCTGTTTCTGCAATAGCTTTTTCTTACGGCTGACGTCACCACCATAACACTTCGCCAAGACGTTTTTACGCAATTGCTTCACTGTTGAGCGAGCAATAATATGATTACCAATCGCAGCCTGAATTGCGATATCGAACTGCTGACGAGGAATAAGTTCTTTCATCTTCTCCACCAGCTCCCGGCCACGGTACTGCGCATTACCACGGTGAGTAATCAACGCCAATGCATCAACTCGTTCACCGTTAATCAATACATCCACACGAACCATATCAGATGACTGGAAACGAGTGAAATTATAATCCAGTGAAGCATAACCGCGAGAGGTAGATTTCAATCGATCGAAGAAGTCCAAAACCACTTCTGCCATCGGTATTTCGTAAGTCAGCGCAACCTGTTTACCGTGGTAAACCATGTTGGTTTGCACCCCGCGTTTCTCAACACATAAAGTAATGACATTCCCCAAGTACTCCTGAGGCAACAACATATGGCACTCAGCAATTGGTTCACGCAGCTCTTCAATATTATTCAGCGGTGGTAGTTTAGAGGGGCTATCCACATAGACAATATCGCGGCTAGTTGTCTCCACTTCATACACAACCGTTGGCGCCGTGGTAATAAGGTCGAGATCATATTCACGTTCCAGGCGTTCTTGAATAATCTCCATATGCAACAGACCAAGGAAACCGCAGCGGAAACCAAAACCCAATGCAGAAGAACTTTCTGGCTCATAAAATAGTGAAGCGTCATTCAGACTCAATTTACCTAGTGCATCACGGAACGCTTCATAGTCATCAGAACTAACAGGGAACAGCCCTGCATAAACTTGCGGCTTCACTTTTTTAAAGCCCGGAAGTGGTTTTTCCGCAGGTTGACGGGCCAATGTCAAGGTATCCCCGACAGGCGCGCCAAGAATGTCTTTAATTGCACAAACTAACCAGCCCACTTCGCCACAATCTAATACATCACGATCAACACGCTTAGGGGTGAAAATGCCAAGGCGATCGGCGTTATATACCTGACCGGTACTCATCACCTTGATTTTATCACCCTTACGTAAAGTGCCGTTTTTAATCCGCACCAAGGAGACAACACCAAGGTAATTATCAAACCATGAGTCAATGATAAGAGCCTGTAATGGCGCATCAGGATCGCCTTCCGGCGCGGGAATCTCTTTAACCAAGCGCTCAATGACATCTTGTACGCCGACACCCGTTTTGGCTGAACAACGCACTGCATCAGTAGCATCAATACCGACGATATCTTCGATCTCTTCCGCTACACGCTCAGGCTCTGCCGCCGGCAAATCGATTTTGTTCAGAACAGGAACAACTTCTAGATCCATATCCAACGCGGTATAACAGTTAGCCAGCGTCTGGGCTTCCACTCCCTGTCCCGCGTCAACCACCAGCAACGCCCCTTCGCAGGCAGCTAGTGAGCGGGAAACTTCATATGAGAAATCAACATGCCCCGGCGTATCGATAAAGTTTAATTGATAGAGTTGCCCATCATTCGCCTTGTAATCCAAGGTAACACTTTGGGCCTTAATGGTGATACCACGCTCACGCTCAAGATCCATTGAATCCAGCACTTGTTCTGCCATCTCACGATCTGTTAAGCCGCCACAAATTTGAATAATACGGTCAGATAACGTCGACTTACCGTGGTCAATGTGAGCAATAATGGAGAAATTTCGTATTTGCTTCATTATAAATATTTTTCTGCCTTGATATTTCTGAGTCATTCGCCTAATGGACACACGAGGGACATAAAGCGACGGTTTATTAGGTCGGCCACCGGCCTGAAAGGCTGTATTCTACATGCCAAATCCACGAAAACCTAGTCATGCCTGCGGCTTTAGAGTATGAGTTTTAAACGTTTTGGATGATTAAAATAGATTTATTCCCGACGCTGAATGTGAATGGCATCAGGAGGTAAGCCGATTTGTAAAACGACAGGTTGATATTCCAGCCGATTATCCCAGTAAGTGGCGATTCTGCGGGCAAAGAAGAATCCTAATGCGCCTCCTAAAACACCGCCACAAAACACCCACAATTGATTGGTTACCCATAACTGAAAAAGTACCCCACCGAGGAATAACCCAATAAGCGGAGTCAGATAAACCAGCAACGCCGAACGCAGCAAGCTCCCTTCCGGGATACCAACTTCCACTTTTTGCCCCGGTTGCAACGGTTGTAAAATCTCCAGTTCAAGCTGATGTATGCCATCAGACCCTAATTTATTAAGTAAATAAGAACCACACGTTGCTCGCGCCTGACAACTGCCACAGCCAGAAGAGGAACCATAACGTAATAATGCCCGTCCCTGTTGCCAGTGAATTACTGTTGCCCACTCTTTGACCATCAGTCAGCTCCTATAAATGCGACGCCAGCGGCGACACGCTTGGCGGTTGCCAATGGTAGTTCACCAATAATTGTCACCTCATTTGCTCCACGTATCACACTATAAATCGTTCGAGGCCCACCACGGAAAGGATATTCCAACTTACCGGTTTTATTAGCGTTAGTCACATTCACAGAAAAGCTAAATAAGCCATCGCTAAACATAATGGATTCAAGTGAGTCACTATTTGACAATTTACGACGATTACGTGAAACCTCAACGAAACCAGCCGGCAATTTACCCACTTTCCAATTGAATACGACCTTCTCTGACGGTGGAATGACCAGCATTGGCGGCATATTTAAGCGAGTAATCACACTCATTGCATCATTGATGCCCCCACCGATGGTGGAAGAAACCACCCTAAATTGTTCAAGTGCCTCACTATCACGATCAAGTAAATCAATACGTAATGGTAAATGAGTCTCTTCGTCGATTAGTAAAATATAATTATAACGCACTTCATCTTTAGAGGTGATGCGTACAACCCTACAGGGCCGATCACCGATATGGGTACGACCAGCATCAATAAAATTGTAGTATTTTTTCAACTGATTAAAGTCAGCAAAAATGACGGCCGGTAAATAATCAATAATATGATTACCGCTAAGACTGAAAGCATCCAATCCGGGTTCAAAATAACTGATCTCATTACCACGCTGGACAATCTCCCGACGAGAACCATCCATCTGCATAATCTGAGCAATTGGAATATCATCGATAACGGCATGGCGATAACGAACTGAGACGATAGACTGCTGGTTGAGATTAATAAAAGCAAGCTCGTAAGTCAGAGACTGAGTAGCATTTCCCATCTCCTGCAACAAAACCTCGGCGCTGCTAAGCTGCGCCGAGGCTTGTAAAGGAGCAAACAGGCAGCCCGCCAGCAAGCAAACGGAAAACCAAATACGTTTCATTACTGCTATTGTGTTCCTAAAGATTGCGTTCCGGGAACCGGAATAGCAACCTGTGGTGAAATTCCCCGTTCGTCATTTTGCTTAAAATGCACACGGCGATCGAGTTCATATTGTTGCAGCATGATGTTAATACGCTTATTACGTTCCTGCATTTGAATGCGCTGATCATTGCCAAACAGATCATCACCGGAAGGCACTCCCAAACTCACCGGAGAAGCCGATCCCATCATTGGCAAAGTATTAAATGCGGGCGTATCAGATTGATATTCAAGATCCTCAACACTATGGCTGTTGTACTGCTGTACACCAACCAATACTGCCAGCGAAACACAGGCTGCAACACTCACTTGAACCATTTGACTCACCCAAGGGCGAAGCTTTTGCCAGAACGGCATTTTTTGCCAGCTCTCTGGTTCAGGTTGGGATTCAGGAATAGCCCCAGCAATGGAATGAACTGGCTCTTTTTCAAGCGCCAATGCAACCCGACTAGCAATATCCAGATGTAATACTTCTGTCACATCACCGCGCAATGTGTCACGGATCAAGTGGTAATTTTCCCAGCGTTTCTGCATTACAGAATCTTTAGACAAAATACTAACGACTTCACTATCAAGAGTTTCGCCATCCATCAATGCGGAAAGTTTTTCTCTTTGCATGTCAAAGTACCCTTCAGTATTGTTCCACTATTTTTAATTTTAAATCAGTGGTTGAATGTTATCATCAATGGCTTCCCTTGCACGGAAGATACGAGAACGAACCGTACCTACCGGACAATTCATAATGGTAGCTATTTCTTCATAGCTTAACCCATCTAATTCCCTCAGCGTTATTGCTATTCGCAAATCTTCGGGAAGAGATTCAATGGTGCGGAAAACCACCTGCCTCAATTCTTCTGACAACATTAAGTTCTCAGGGTTCGAAATTTCTTTTAATCCATTCGAAATTTCATAATTTTCCGCATCACTGGCATCCAAATCACTGGACGGAGGACGGCGCCCTTGAGCGGTCAGATAATTCTTCGCAGTATTTACTGCTATACGGTACAACCAAGTATAAAAAGCACTATCACCACGAAACGAAGCCAATGCCCGATAGGCTTTAATAAATGTTTCCTGAGCAACGTCAGGAACATCACCCTGCGGAATATAGCGGGATAAAAGACTCGCTACTTTATGCTGATATCTGACTACCAGTAGGTTAAACGCCTTTTGGTCACCTTTCTGCACTCGCTCAACCAGCATTTGATCCGTTAACTGCTCGCTCATCCGAGGTTAAATCTCCCGAAGCAAAGCTCCACATTGATATTTACTGAACTAACCATGATGTCCTATTCCCAAGCAAGCATGGCTTTGAGTAATAAAATTCTGCGAAGTTCAATTTCCGCCATCATTTTGTTGCAATCATCGCCTTTCTCATATCTGATAGGCTAACATGATTTTTACCCATCTTCTTCATACATCATCAATTATGCAATCATTATTCTCACAACATTACAGCGATGTACTTATTATCGGCAGCGGTGTCGCCGGCCTATCTCTGGCTTTACGGCTGGCCTCACAATATAAAGTCACTGTATTAAGTAAGAGTATTCTCAGCGAAGGGGCATCCTATTATGCACAGGGCGGTATCGCCGCTGTATTTGATAAAACGGATAGTATCGAATCTCATGTTGAAGATACCCTTATCGCCGGAGCTGGGCTTTGCGATAAAAGCGCTGTTGAGTTTATCACCAGCAATGCCCGTCCTTGCGTGCAATGGTTAGTTGATCAAGGTGTTATGTTTGATACAGAAACCAGCGAAGAGGGAGAAAAACAATATCATCTGACCCGTGAAGGTGGTCACAGCCATCGGCGTATTCTGCATCATGCTGATACAACGGGCAAAGAGGTAGAAACGACACTGGTTGATAAAGCGATTTCTCATCCGAATATCACGGTGAGAGAGCGCTGCAATGCGGTTGATTTAATTACTTCAAATAAAGCCCGGTTAGATGGTGAGAACCGAGTCGTCGGCGCTTATATCTGGAACCGTCAGCAAGAACAGGTGGAAACTTATCGCGCTAAGGTCGTGGTACTGGCAACAGGCGGTGCGGCTAAGGTCTATCAATATACGACCAATCCCGATATTTCATCCGGCGATGGCATTGCAATGGCATGGCGTGCGGGCTGCCGTATCGCCAATCTCGAATTTAACCAGTTTCATCCGACTTGTCTTTTCCATCCACAGGCGCGCAATTTCCTGTTGACAGAAGCCCTGCGAGGTGAAGGCGCATATCTGAAACGCCCCGATGGTAGCCGTTTTATGCTTGATTTCGATGAACGTGCTGAACTCGCCCCTCGCGATATCGTAGCACGAGCAATTGACCATGAAATGAAACGCCTGGGTGCTGACTGCATGTTTCTGGATATCAGCCATAAACCAGCGGATTTCATTATCCAGCATTTTCCGATGATTTATGAAAAATTGCTGACGCTGGGTTTTGATCTAACGAAAGAGCCGATTCCAATCGTTCCTGCCGCCCATTACACCTGCGGTGGTATTGTTGTCGATCATCAGGGACATACTGACCTCAACAATTTATACGCTATCGGTGAAGTCAGCTATACAGGTTTGCACGGTGCAAATCGTATGGCATCTAACTCTCTGCTGGAGTGCCTTGTGTATGGCTGGTCTGCTGCGGAAAATATCCAACAACAGATTGAAACAATAGCAGAAGTACCGCAACTCCCCTTCTGGGATGAGAGCCGGGTTGACAATTCAGATGAACAGGTCGTTATTCAGCACAACTGGCACGAATTACGCCTATTTATGTGGGATTACGTCGGCATTGTGCGTACAACCAAACGCCTGGAACGAGCACTGCGCCGTATTAATATGCTGCAACAGGAAATTCACGATTATTATTCCAATTTCAGGATTTCTAACAATCTACTGGAATTACGAAATCTGGTGCAAGTCGCCGAATTAATCGTGCGTTGTGCGTTAGAAAGGAAAGAGAGCCGAGGTCTGCATTTCACACTGGATTATCCTGATCTACTGCCAGAATCAAAACCAACGATTTTGATCCCTTGATTTTTGCTGGCAAAACCTCTGCATGACCACGCTCCGGCGTGGTTCTTTCAATAATTCAATATACGATTCAATAATAGAGATAGAAATCCGTCACCAATTGCTGAAATTCTTGCGTATATGTACCGTCTGGCTGATGAATAGTCAATTCACTGATTAAGCCGGTTTTTTCCTTACGGGAAAATGCCAATAATATCCGATGCAACGGCTTACTTTGTCTGTCGCGAATATTGACCCGATGATAGGAAAACCAGCCCAAACGACATGCCATTGTTTCAAATTCCTCACCAATGGCATATGGCAATACCACACAAAACAGACCATCCGCCGTAATCAACGCCTCAGCGTATTGTAATAATCGCTGGTGAGTCAGCGATCCCGTATAACGAGCCTGTTCCCTTGCCTCATTTCGGCAAGCAACAGCCGGTTCAAAATAGGGGGGATTACTGACAATTAAGTCATAACATTGCGAATACTGTTCAGCGAAATCACCAATATCCTGCTGATAAACATCTATTTTTCCCTGCCAAGGAGATTGTTCTGCATTATCTTGTGCCTGCAATGCAGCCTCTATATCCAGTTCCACCGCATCAATTTTGGTATTTTCATCCGTACGCTGTGCTAGCATCAACGCAATGAGCCCACTGCCACAACCAATATCTAAAATCGCTTTTCTGTCACTCACCGGAGCCCATGCTCCCAATAAAACGCCATCAGTCCCGACTTTCATCGCACACCGATCATGACCAACAAAAAATTGCTTGAAAGTAAATCCACCCCGGCGTAGAAGTCGTTTCTGTTTCAAATTAATAACCTATATCTATTTAGCTCAATAAATTTCGTCATAGGATAAGGGTTATTATGTTTCGATAAAAGCTATCTACTCTTAACTGACCGCTTTAATAGATGAACAATACGCCCAACCTGTTTATAATCGGCGGCCTAAACAGAGGTATATGATGATTGCAACAAACTTTTCTGAACTTGAGCTTGATGAACGCCTGCTTGACGCCCTAAATGATAAAGGTTACTCCCGCCCAACAGCCATTCAGGCTACGGCTATTCCAGCAGCAATGGACGGGCGTGATGTACTAGGATCAGCGCCTACCGGTACCGGCAAAACCGCGGCTTACCTGCTGCCAGCTATGCAACATTTATTGGATTTTCCACGTAAAAAATCTGGACCGCCACGCATTCTGATCCTGACGCCCACCCGTGAACTGGCTATGCAAGTGGCAGATCAGGCAAAAGAATTCGCTGCGCATACCAATTTGGATATCGCGACCATTACTGGCGGCGTAGCCTATATGAATCACGCAGAAATTTTCAGCGAGAATCAAGATATTGTCGTCGCCACTACAGGCCGTCTGCTGCAATATATCAAGGAAGAAAACTTTGATTGCCGGGCAGTTGAAACACTGATCCTTGATGAAGCCGATCGTATGCTGGATATGGGTTTTGCCAACGATATTGAAACCATAGCGGGTGAAACCCGTTGGCGCAAACAGACCATGTTGTTCTCTGCTACTCTGGAAGGGGAAGCCATTCGTGATTTTGCTGAACGTTTACTGGAAGATCCAGTTGAAATTGATGCTGAACCCTCACGCCGTGAACGCAAAAAAATCCAGCAATTTTACTACCGTGCAGATAATTCGGTACACAAAACAGCCCTGCTCTGCCATTTACTGAAACAACCTGATGTCACTAAATCCATTATTTTTGTTCGCAAACGTGAACGTGTACACGAACTTGTGGGTGAATTGCATCAAGCCGGCATTAAAGCCCGGTTCCTTGAAGGGGAAATGGTACAGGCTAAAAGGACGGAAGCAGTTAAGCTCCTGAATGATGGCAGCGTCACTGTTCTGGTTGCAACAGATGTTGCTGCCCGTGGATTGGATATTGATGATATCAGCCACGTTTTCAACTTCGATTTACCGCGCACCGCCGACGTTTATCTACACCGTATTGGTCGGACAGCTCGCGCAGGTCGCAAAGGTACTGCAATTACCTTAGTAGAAGCGCATGATCATCCTTTATTAGGCAAAATCAGTCGCTATCTGAATGAACCACTAAAGTCGCGGATGGTTGATGAACTTCGCCCAACAACCAAAGCACCAAGTGACAAAGCTCGCAATAAGCCATCGAAAAAAGTATTGGCTAAACGCAAAGAGAAAAAGAAAGCGGAAGAATCGAAGAAAAAAGCCAAAATACGTCATCGGGATAGCAAAAATATCGGTAAACGCCGTAAACCTTCCGGTAATCCAAAATCGGAAGCGCCAACCAATAACAATGAGTAAATCTTTAAACGGGCCGATTGGCCCGTTAATTATAATATGCAGTTTCGCATAGTAAGATTATTCTGTGAGTAAATAAGCTCTCAGCAAACACTTCTTTATTTCTATTAATAATTCATCAGGTATACAGCATGGCTGGGGAGAACAGAGAGTATTAGAGTTTCATAAACACTATTTGTCGATGCTCTTAGTCCTGTTTATGTACCAAGGAATAAAAAGATTTAGCGTTCCGCCCCAGAAAATACCGTCAAGCACACCATTACTAAAGCCAAAAAACAGATTGAAATGTAACGAATGCAACAACGCAGGGTGAATGCTTAACATGGCCGTAATAATAAATTTAACGATAAATGTGATAACAATCAGCGTCAGCGTTAACGAAGTGCCAGGACGGATGATTAAATCACTGCCTGCTTTTTCACGTAATCTTGGTTGAGAACGCCACAAACTCCATCCTATTACAATCCCGACGAATAAACCCGCTATCATCGTTATCAAGGCTAAATCTGAGAATATAGTTTCATAAATGACGCTATATATTCCCCAGACCAGGAATACTATTGGTAGTAAGAAAAGGCGATCAATTCGCATTTCACGATCGTACAAGGCACTAATCCCGCGCCTGATGAGAAAAGCAAAAAGAATCCAGACCCATATTGGGGTATCTTTAATAATGGTGGTCAGTGACATGTTATTCTCCTTTCATATTTTGCGAGTGATCGCAGCAAATGCGATGGCAGTGATTCCAATAGCACTAACGATCGCAGTCAATGTTAGCGTTTCAGAATATCCCACCATTGCACCGATGATTCCTGCTCCAAGATAAATGAATGGGTGCGCACCACTGGTAACAAAAGTATCTACCGCTACAACTTTTCCAAGGTCTTTTTCCGGAGAGAGGGTTTGCATAGCAGTGGCCCAACCAGTAAGCCAGGATGCTTCAACAATCCCAACAAACATTGCCCCCAGAATGACCATCCAAGCGAAGCCCCCCATACCCAATAAAAGCATTGCACTACAGAGAAATAAACCACAGATTACGGCAAGTCGTATTAGACGTTGGTGACCAGCAGTAAGTACTGTGATAACAGATCCAATACATGCACCAGCTCCCGAAGCTGCTAGACAAAACCCCCACATCGTATCGCTGAATCGATCACTGATTGCGTATGGAGCGATGACTAAGAAAATAGGGAAGCACAACACATTCAGGATCAATGTCGCGATAAACCCGAGTAACAATACAGAGTTACCAGTAATGACTGTAATACCGTTCAATACCTCACGTATAGAGAATTTATCATCGGAACCACGAATCCCTATATCAGGTATCAGGGCAGTAAAAAAAGCTGCTGCGAAAAATGTAATACCATCAACCAGTATTCCCCATGCTGGTTCCCACAATATGATCATCACTCCTATTGTGGCCGGAAAGACTACTGCCACAAAGTTATCTACAAAATTCATGGCTCCATTTCCTGCCACTAAGGCTTGCTTGGGTAGCAAATTTACAAGCAGAACTTGAGCGCATGGGCGAGAGACGCCAATGCCAATACCAAATATTAAATAGGCAAGTACTAATCCCCACCACGGAGCGTTTAACACAAGTAACATAGTTGCAGCAACTTGCGCCAGCCCTCTGGCAGTATCTGTCGCAATGAGAATGTGTTTTGGTGACTTTCTGTCTGCTAGCAGACCTCCAACAACAGCCCCAATGACCGTCCCTAATCCTACCGCAGCCATGACGACACCAAAAACCTCCCCACTAAGTTTGGCATGAATCAACGCAACAGGAAGGGCAGCTAAACAGACCGCATCACCAATCATTGACAAGCCTTGACCAATAAGCAATTTCCGGAATGATGAGGAGCGTAATACCTCGGAATAAGGTGATGCTCGTTCAGTGAATGAAGTCATTTGTTTCTCCGCAAATATAGATACGTCCATCTGTTTTATGATTTTGGATGTGAAATTTTGCAGTTTTCGGCAGAATACCGTTCATGTTCATCTACGAATTGCGGCCCAGGTTTTTTTCGTTTCTCAACTCAGTATCTTGAAGAATTGCATACCCACCGAATTCCTCTGGAATGGAAACGCCATCAATAATCATCCAAGGAAGATAGACATTTTCACTCATTGTTTTCCAATTCTTGATCTCAGTTTGCAGAAATCTCAGGGAAGCATTAAACCTTAGTGAGTTTATTCTAGCAATCACACAAGTTTTTGATCATCTATAATAAATGGTCAGGCTTAAAGCGACCACAACTTTGCTTCACCTCTAACAGTTATTTCGAGAAAAATTACTTTCAAAACAACCACGCTACCGCCAATTTATATACGTGAATGCAATATAAATATAACACTTCTCACAAGCTTATTCTTCTACCTTTAATTTAAATTAAAGTCAAACTCAAATAAATATGAATTATTTTTTTGAGATAAAGATCAAAGAAAACTTAAATAAGTGAATATTATTTAATGTTAATTACGAGTTCTATTATTTATTTTTCATAAAAATATTCCACATTAGTAAATTAATTTAATTTTCTCCATACTAGCACAGAATAAAGAAATGTCTTCTCTAAAAAAATAATTTAACATTTTACGCCAAAAAACTTACCATAACACTTATGTCTTTTTATTTTTCCAGACTAGGCAGCCAGATACTGGCTCCATAAATCTCTTAACTTTCCATAATCATTACTACATATAACAACAAAGGTAATTAAAATTAACGATTTCGCTTAATAAAACCAGATAAAAATATCATAGCAATGTAGATATCATTTATCGTGTAAGCCCACTATGGGAAACCGAAACATATTTAAGGGAATATATCTAGCAACACTGTGTTTTAGACATTGTTTATTAAGGAAAATAAATCAATATATAATATTCATAAAATGCGATAAAAACATGGTGATTTATGAGTTGATCCTAATATTCCAATCCTCAATTACTGATTTAATTTATTTATCTTTAATGAAAAATAACGGGCCAAATAGCCCGTTTTTATCTTATTTCAAATAATATCGACTGACTTGCCGAGCTTTCAGCCAGTGATTAACCTTATCATATTTAGCTTGCATCTCACAGCTCCGCGCTTTTAGCGGTGTGAGATTGAGATACATCTGGAACGTTGATTGTTGCTTGTTTTGCAATTTAGGATCAGCGCCTGACTTCAACAATATCAGCACCAGTTCCGGCGAATTAATTTTGGCTGCAATATGTAACGGAGTATCTCCAATCCGATTAGCCTGATTGGGATTAGCACCGGCGGCCAATAGTAATTCAATCTGCATTCTTCTTCCTACCTGAACTGCAACATGTAAAGGTGTTGCTAAGGTTACAGGATGCATAATATTCACATCCGGCACGACTGATAACAAAGATTTAAGATAATCAGGGCTGTTGATTTTTGCAGCCGTATGTAAAGCACTTTCTTGTTGCAAACCAGGTTGAGTAGGATCAGCGCCCTCTTTCAGCAAATTATTAACATCATCCATTCGCTGATTGAATATAGCCCATTGTAACGGAGTTATATTTTCTTCACTCCGCTGACAATCTGGTTCCGATTCAGGCTCAATTACTTCACCAATTTTCATCGCGCTTCTCTTTATTATGTGGAAACACTCAGATCCGGTTCATTAAGCTTGACTAGAGATTCTTCTTGCTGTTCATCATTTAAAGATGACCAAGGTTTGTATATCGTTAATAATTCCAGCATCTTTTTAAGAGAATGTGCTTTTAGTCCACGTATCAGATTATGAGGAAACCCTTGATCTGATTCTCCTGAATTATCATTATATTTCAGTAAGATTTTATGTCCTATCGGCTGAGATACGGGCAGTTTCTGTTGTAATACATCAAGCAAATCATGTTCCACAACATAATGACGCACCAATCCATTTTCAGCGATAGCCCTACCCTCTTGGGGTGAAAACCCCAAATTTTTCATCATATTGTCAGAAACACCGGCTGAATTAAATATTACCGCAGGCTTTCCAACTGATAATGCGGCTGTCGCGGCTAATCCCCCTCCCAAAGAGTGCCCGGTAAATAACAAATTTTCCCCAAATGCCATTTTGGCGGTACGAGCCAAATCAATGGCTTGATGATATTGAGCTTCATCAAATCCAAAACCTTGTCGTAAATTAGTTAATATATCCTTCAAATCATTAGTGCCCACAAAAGCAACTATATAGAGATCATCATTCCGATAAATACCTGCCTGAAAACCCGTTGTTTCATCCCTTAAATTTGCCGGTTCTATTCCTGCCTTTAATAATTCACCGTCAGAAAGACGAACATAATCACCTATTCCCATCGTGGTGCGTATGTAGACATCATCAGAAATTAAGGTCAACATATAATCAATTTCATGAGATTGCTTACCACTTATTTGTTCAGACTTAATTCCGGTGATTGACTTTAAATTAATGTTAATACTCTGCTCATTAATTAATGATTGATAGACTCTATTACTTTGTTTAGTTGTTTCAGAGAGGGAAAAAACTTCTGTGGTCGCTTTTTCAATATTCTGATCTGGAACAGAAGGCGGTGTAACAAGTTGAAGATTATTTAAAACGGGAAAACTTGAATCGACTGATAGATTCATTTCAATTGATAAACTCATAAAATTCCCCTAAAGATAGTTGAAAATAATCGACGATCTAATTAGTACAACTAATCTATCGGCAGGAAATACCATTAAGTTAAATAAATGTTTAAATTTTGTTAAAAAAATTAAGCAATTGTGATTCTTCTCTCTGATAACAGAGAAATTTCTACCTATTATTTGTCAATAAATAGCCAGAAAAGAGCCAAAGTGAACTGACTGCTTACAACAAGTATTGTTTTGATTTCATACGATATTCAAACGATCCAGCTTATCCTTAACCACAATCTGGCCCTTCACGGTATTGCATACCCGTAATCATTTCTATCTCTACGCCCGCACAATAAACAAAATTATCAATGAATTATCTGGGGTATTCGGTCAGGCCAATATGTCTCATTCCGATATACTCACACAAATGAGGATACTCATTGATTCAGAACAGTTAATTTCATATAGTTACTATAAAACATATTGCTACCTTATGTTTTAAATAAGTTTCTATAGCTAACCACAAAGCAATTCTTTGGATAAACGTTCAAAAATACTTTACAACATTGAAATAGTTATCAAGAATTTAGTTTTAGTGTGCATCAAAGGTTTTCCTCTGATTTTGTAATCGGTCAGCTAGCATCCATTTGGTAATCTATAAAAAGGATTTACTATGTCCGCACCTCTCACATGGCACGACGTAATCGGTAACGAGAAAAAACAACCCTATTTTCTCGACACACTGGCCTATGTCGCAAAAGAACGTCAGGCAGGTAAAACCATTTATCCGCCACAACAGGATGTATTTAATGCATTCCGCTACACCGAATTGGCTGATATTAAGGTGGTGATACTTGGGCAAGACCCTTACCACGGCCCCAATCAAGCACATGGCCTCTCTTTTTCTGTACAACCGGGTATTCCTGCACCACCTTCTCTGGTTAATATGTACAAAGAATTGGCATCCGATATACCTGACTTCCAGCATCCAAATCACGGTTGCCTAGTCAGTTGGGCTAAACAAGGAGTGTTACTACTCAATACCGTACTCACCGTAGAACGTGGTAATGCACACTCCCACGCGAATCTGGGGTGGGAAACTTTCACAGATAAAGTCATTGCCGCTATCAATGAGCACCGTTCAGGCGTCGTTTTTCTGCTTTGGGGTTCCCACGCTCAAAAAAAGGGCTACTTTATTGATGCTAATAAACATCATGTTCTCAAAGCACCTCATCCATCTCCACTATCTGCCCACCGAGGGTTCTTTGGCTGCAAACACTTTTCAAAAGCCAATGCATTGCTAGAAAAACAAGGCATCGCGCCAATTAACTGGACACCTGAGTTGCCACAATAAAAAAATGCCGCCCCTGTCGGAGCGGCACTGATACTTATTACTGAATTAAAATTACGACTAAGCTAAAATTACTTCGATACGGCTACCATTGCCGGGCGCAACAAACGGCCATTTAAGGTATACCCTTTCTGCATGACCATCATGACATGATTCGGTTCATGCTGATCGGATTCCATCATGGTCATGGCCTGATGAATTTCAGGATTAAAAGGAACATTTGTGTCGCCAACAACTTCAATACCAAATTTACCCACAGCCCCAAGGAAAGACTTCAACGTCAGCTCGATGCCTTCAACCATAGGCGCTATTTCGGTATTAGTACGATCTGTTGCCTCCAAAGCGCGCTCAAGATTATCAATCACCGGGAGCAGTTCATTGGCAAATCTTTCTAACGCAAACTTATGGGCTTTTTCCACATCTTGCTCAGTACGACGACGGATATTTTCAACTTCAGCCTTAGCACGCAAAATGGCATCACGTTCACGTTGTTGCGCCTGCTTGAGCTGCTCTTCCAGCTCTGCGACACGCAGATCAACAACGCTTTCAGTCTCCGATGCTTCTGCTTTATCCGCACTGTTTTGCTGTTCAGATACAACTTCCATATCTTCCGAGACTTGCTCGTCAGGCATTTTTTGTTCTTTACTACTCATGAATATCTCCGCGTATTTGGCATTAATCTCGCTACTTAGCCTATTATGGGGATCTAAACTGGGGATTCAAGGGAACCCGCCATATTGTGAGGATAAAACCTCTTGCTAGAAGGAAATTACAACGATGAATAAAAAATTCAAATGCATAGGTATTGTTGGCCATCCTCGCCATCCAGAAGCGCTTGCTACTCATGAGATGCTTTATCATTGGTTAAAATCCAAAGGTTATTCTGTCATTATTGATCGTCAGGTTGCCAAAGACATTGGTTTAAAAGATGCACGAACTGGCGGTCTGACCGAAATTGGTAAACAAGCTGATTTAGCTGTCGTCGTTGGTGGCGACGGCAATATGTTGGGTGCTGCCCGAGTCCTTTCCCGCTATGACATTAAAGTCATTGGCATTAACAGAGGCAATCTGGGTTTTCTGACGGACTTAGATCCTGATAATGCCCTACAGCAACTTTCTGAAGTATTAGATGGTGAATATCGGAACGAACATCGCTTCCTGCTAGAAGCCCAAGTCAGAAGAAACGGCCAAAAACCCCGCATCAGTACCGCAATCAACGAAGTCGTACTCCACCCGGGGAAAGTAGCACATATGATTGAATTCGAAGTCTATATCGATGAACGTTTTGCCTTTTCCCAACGTTCTGACGGACTCATTATCGCAACGCCAACGGGTTCCACAGCTTACTCGCTTTCCGCAGGTGGGCCGATTCTCACACCTAACTTGGATGCTATCGTCCTGGTACCAATGTTTCCACATACATTGTCTTCCCGGCCATTAGTTATCAGTAGCGAAAGTAACATAAGGTTGAAATTTTCCCAAAATAGCAACGACTATGAAGTCAGTTGCGATAGCCAAATAGTTCTGCCTATACAGGATGGAGAAGATGTGATTATTAGCCGCAGCGAACAAAAGCTCAATCTCATTCATCCTAAAGACTATAATTATTTCAATACATTAAGTACAAAACTAAGCTGGTCTAAAAAAATGTTCTAAAAAAATTAAGTTTCACCACTTTACTGTATAAAAAACCAGTTTATACTGTATGGAGATACAGAGGTGTTTTTATACACAGGAGAAGTGTGATGCTCACCCAGTTAACCATTAGCAACTTTGCCATTGTTCGTGAGCTGGAAATTGACTTCCAGCCAGGTATGACAGCCATCACGGGTGAAACCGGCGCGGGTAAATCCATCGCAATTGATGCATTAGGTTTATGTCTGGGTAATCGTGGTGAAGCCAATATGGTGCGTAGAGGGGCTTCTCGTGCTGATATTTGCGCCCGGTTTGCTCTTTCTGATACGCCTTCTGCTCGTCAATGGTTAGAAGAACACCAACTTGATGACAGCAATGAATGCTTACTACGCCGCACAATAACGTCAGATGGTCGTTCCAGAGGCTTTATCAATGGCACTGCCGTACCGCTTTCCCAATTACGTGAACTAGGTGCCCATCTTATTCAAATTCATGGTCAACACGCTCACCAATTACTATTGAATAATGGCCACCAAAAACGCTTGCTCGATACTTATGCTAATCAATCCAATCTACACAATGAAATGAAACAAGCATATCAGCAATGGCACCAAAGCTGTCAGGATCTAGCTCGATTCCAACAACAAGCGCTTGAGCGTCAATCCCGTCAACAGTTGCTGGAGTATCATTTAAAAGAACTCAATGAGTTGGCACCGCAACCAGGTGAATATCAGGAACAAGATAATGAATATAAACGGTTAGCAAACCGTGGTCAGTTACTCTCTGTCAGCCAAACCGCACTCCAGCTACTCAGTGATAACGATGAACAAAATATTATCAGCCTGCTAAATTACGCTAAACACGAACTGTCAGAACTCATCACTATGGATGATAAATTCAACCAGTTACTCACTATGCTGGAAGAAGCATCCATTCAAATTAATGAAGTCAGCGATGAACTCCGCCACTACGGTGATCAACTGGATATGGACCCAAATCGTCTTTTTGAATTGGAACAAAAAATTTCACAACAAATTAGAGTGGCTCGTAAGCACCACGTTGCTCCGGAAGAACTTCCTTCACTTCATCAACAATTATTGGAAGAACAGCAACTACTGGCGCAGCAAGAAGATGACTGCACCTACCTTAGTGAACAGGTTAATCAACACCATAAGCAGGCATTGGAAGTCGCAAAAAGATTGCATCTGGTTCGCCAGCAATATGCCAAAGAATTAAGTGAGCTCATTACTCGCAGCATGCATCAGCTCGCCATGCCACATGGTCGCTTTACCATTGACGTCTCTTTTGCACCTGAACATCTGAATGCTGATGGTTCAGATAAAGTTGAATTTAATGTCACCACTAACCCAGGTCAACCACACCAATCTCTCGCAAAAGTCGCTTCGGGTGGTGAGCTTTCCCGTATTGCGCTGGCAATTCAGGTTATAACGGCTAAGAAAATGGAAACGTCCGCCTTGATTTTCGATGAAGTAGATGTTGGTATCAGCGGCCCAACAGCCGCAATCGTCGGCCGTCTATTACGTGAATTAGGCGAATCTACACAGGTTATGTGCGTCACCCACCTGCCTCAAGTAGCCGGTTGTGGCCACCAACATTTTTATGTCAGTAAACAGACTGACGGTGAAGAAACTGAAACTCAAATGCAGTTGCTGGATAAAAAAGCCAGATTACAAGAGCTGGCTCGGCTTCTCGCAGGCAGTGAAGTGACAAAAAATACCCTGGCAAACGCTAAAGAACTGCTAGCAGCATAATTTGACACAACTTTTGCGTATATTTAAGGTCATAGCTAAAGCTTGTACACCCTATGGATTTCAAGATGCATCGCGGCGGTGAGCGAGTGCAGCCAACAAAGAGGCAACTTGAAAGATAACGGGTATAAAGGTTTTCAATTTCGTCAAGGTCTATTATTATCAACACCCTGACTCCTAAAGGAATGTAATTACCATGCGCTGTAAAATGTTGACTGCCGCTGCTGTATCATTCGTCATGCTGACTGCGGGTTGCTCTACGTTGGAACGGGCTGTTTATCGCCCTGACATTAATCAGGGAAACTACCTAACACCGACTAGTGTATCAAAAATTCACAAGGGAATGACCCAGCAACAGGTAGCTTACACATTAGGAACACCAATGTTACAAGACCCGTTTGGAACTCAAACGTGGTTTTATGTATTTCGTCAGCAACCTGGGCACGAAAAAGTGACTCAACAAACTCTGACACTGACATTTGACAGTAATGGTGTACTGACTGACATTAAAAACGAAAATTCACTTACCGAAGATCTTCAATAACCAAAGAAATATAGACAGTCAGTCAATAAAATAGATGACTGACTGTCTATAATAATCATTGAGCATTATTTTTAGCCCGTTCAGCACGCTTACGACGCATTTCTTTTGGATCAGCCAATAATGGGCGGTAAATTTCCACCCTATCACCCTCTTCCAAAATATCCGTCAACTTAACAGAACGGCTATAAACTCCAATCTTATTCTTTTGCAGATCAATATCATTGCGCAAAGTCAGCAAACCTGATGCAACTATTGCCTGCTCAACAGTTGCGCCTTGAGCCAATTTCACCGTACGCAGATATTGGCGATCAGGCAATGCATAAACAACTTCGACATTAATATCAGACACGATAAACCTCGCGTGCACGCAGAGTAAAAGCTTGCACCATACTCCCGGCCAGTTCCTTAAAAATCTTACCGAAAGCCAATTCAATCAGTTTATTAGTGAACTCAAAATCAAGGTGCAACTCAACTTTACAGGCATCTTCACTCAATGGTATGAACTGCCAGCCTCCCATTAACTTACGAAAAGGCCCATCGACCAGTTGCATATTAATGCTTTGGTTATCGGCCAGAATATTCCGGGTAACAAAAGTCTTACTTATACCCGCTTTCGAAACATCGACTGATGCAGTCATTTCATTATTGCTAACACTCAGCACCCGACTGCCGACACACCCCGGCAAAAAATCCGGGTAAGAACCTATATCATTGACCAATTTGTACATTTGTTCCACGCTGAATGGTACTAACGCAGAGCGACTAATCTGTGGCATATAATTTCCTGTAAGGCTTAATTGTAGCGAATAATATCACCTATACGTGATCAAAGAAAAATCTGTCAGCGTATAATGCAATAAACACTCATTAATCAGCAAATATGTGCGGGAAAAGATTTCTTTCACCAAAGCATTCAGTATAATGCATACACTATGACAAAGAAAAAAGCACACAAACCCGGTTCGGCAACCATTGCCATGAATAGACGAGCTCGTCACGAATACTTCATTGAAGAAGAATTTGAAGCGGGTCTCTCGTTACAAGGATGGGAAGTCAAATCACTGCGCGCTGGTAAAGCCAACATCAGCGACAGTTACGTTTTGCTCAAAGATGGAGACGCTTATCTTTTTGGCGCCACCATCACCCCGTTAAATGTAGCTTCTTCCCATGTCGTCTGTGATCCAATGCGTTCACGCAAACTCTTACTTAATCAGCGCGAACTTGACTCATTATATGGTCGAGTCAATCGTGATGGTTATACCGTTGTTGCCTTATCTCTTTATTGGAAAAACGCTTGGTGCAAAGTCAAGATTGGCGTAGCAAAAGGTAAAAAGGCGCACGACAAACGTTCGGACATTAAAGAACGTGAATGGAAATTAGACAAAGCGCGTATTATGAAGAATGCTGGGCGATAAATTCTGGCATTACAGTTTAGTATTCTGATATACTTGCTTTTAAGACACTTGGGGCTGATTCTGGATTCGACGGGATTCGCGAAACCCAAGGTGCATGCCGAGGGGCGGTTGGCCTCGTAAAAAGCCGCAAAAAAATAGTCGCAAACGACGAAAAATACGCACTGGCAGCTTAATAACCTGCGCAGAGCCCTCTCTCCCTAGCCTCCGCTCTTAGGACGGGGATCAAGAGAGGTCAAACCCAAAAGAGATCGCGTGGATGCCTTGCCTGGGGTTGAAGCGTTAAATTTAATCAGGCTAGTTTGTTAGTGGCGTGTCTATCCGCAGCTGGCAAGCGAATGTAAAGATTAGACTAAGCATGTAGTACCAAGGATGTAGGAATTTCGGACGCGGGTTCAACTCCCGCCAGCTCCACCAAATAAATCAAGGGGTTACACTAAGGTGTAGCCCTTTTTGTTTGCCCAATGTCCACTTTGCGTCCACTCATTTTATTTTTATGGGCATCAATGGACACTACCTGCACCGCCGCATTCCTTCTGGTTCATCACTGAAACTACTAAGATGCTTGAACGTAGCCTTACGCTTATTAATGAATTAAAAGTACGTTAACTAATACTTTCACTTTCTTCCTTGTCATAATGTAAAAGGAGAAAACAATTTCAGTTCTGTATATCCTGTAAAGCCGCGCTCTATCTGATTTCTATGATAAAACACGGCTTTCCTTCGTGATCTTACTTTTTCACGTAAAATATTATTTTTCCTTTAATATCATTACATTGGGATTTTCTCCGTGATCCTCCTTTGATCCAAAAACTGAAATTTCCTGAAAATCTTTTCAATCATTTCAGTTTGTGATTTCTCCCACTCCGCCAGTACTGGCGCGGTTTGGCAGTTTGCCTTGTAGAATTTTAAAACTGAAAAAATTTTTTGATCCAAAACGTGCAGGCGGGTGCGGTGTAGTGCCGTTTTCGCCATAAGTTCATTTATTTCGTCATAAGCGCAGCAAGACAAACCGTCACTAAGGTATTTATTTGATTCTTGAGTCAGATAATACAATCGGTTAAAGTAGTATCGCCATCGGCAAAATCCGATGGTCAAGGGGTCGCAGCCTTGAGATTCATCAACACTGGTAAAGATTGTTTACCAGTGTGCCTGCTATCGCACCTTATATGGCGGTTCAGGCAGGGGAGACTAACGTCTCGCTGGTTGATGAATCCCAGTACTGCGAACCCTGTTTGAATCGCCACCACCAAAGAGGGAAGCAGGAATATGAAAAAAGACTGGCATACCGCCGATATTATCGCTGCGATACGTAAGAAGAATAAAACGCTGGCATCATTATCCAGAGAGCACGGCTTAAGTTCTTCAACATTAGCAAATGCTTTAACGCGCCCCTGGCCTAAAGGGGAATTATTGATTGCTCAGGAAATTGGTGTAACCCCTGCCGAAATATGGCCCAGTCGGTATTTCGACGAAAATAAGCATCCTATCAAACGAACCGTCCGAAATGATTTACCAAACAATTCTGATATCACATAAATTATTTCTATATCCGAAAAAGTAACGACAACTTTTAAATCACCAAACTAATATAACACGCTGAATTATCAGTTTTTTATTACACTCACTGCCCACTCTTTAATATCAGAATTGTATTCATAGTTCTATGAAAATGTAAAAACAGCCCGCATATTTTGCGGGCGAGATAATTAATCAATAATGTGTTTCAGACCATCAGAACACGAACCCGTCGCGTTGATTGATACCGCATTTAAAAAGGCGTCCCAATGTGATTATGTGTATGGCTCGCGGTAAACTACACTAATCTGTTGGCTATCCTCCCATACTACCGAAGCAATAACCGCTTGAACACGGGTTCAAGTCCAGTCGAGATGACCAAATTTAACTTTTAGATCAGTATATTGGGCCACTTAAACAAGAGTGGTTTGCTTGATCAAAGGCGGTAAATGTTAAAGGCCACCGGGAGGTTACCCCGATGGCCTTAGCTACGTTTCCGTTATCTATTTCAGAAATGCACGGATCAGCTCTAAAAGCGCGATTAACGCTTTGAGAACGATGATAGCAGTGTCAATAAATGCTTTCACCCGTTTGCTCCCGTTAGGAGCACGACTTAACCAGCCATTGCCTTTACGCTGCCTGTCCGGCTGGCCCTCATCTGTGTTAGCAGGAGAATATCGCGCTCTGACCGAGGCACTGAATCAGCACCACCTGTACTCAGCCAGGACTTACGAAAACTTGCGTCAAAGATACACAGGCCAGAACGCTACCCCAAACTAACAGCCGTTGATTATAGGTTTATTTTCAAATGATTCAATCAATTAAAATGATGAGTAGATAAAAATAAAAAACCAACTGGTGAGGTTGGTTTTTTATTTTAACCCTTGGATAGGGCAGTTTGTCTTTGTGCTATACGAGATTGGTAGCCTCGGTTCTAGCGCGACATTCTCCTGCTAACATAATCAGTCTACACCTTAAAAAAGGTGTTATCAACCTATGTCATAGCGTAAAAAAGCTCATACAAGCGGAATGATATTCACCCAATCACAGGCGAATACTTCTGTTTCAATCCATCGGATTTATAGGTCGTGTTCCTTATCGCGCTGGCATTCTCCGGCGTACCTGTGTTGTGGTGCGTATGGGCGGCAGTCTGTTCCGCCAGTGCTTTAACCACATCCAACGTCTCTAACATCAAGGTCATGACATTGATTTGCTGGCTGCCCACCCAAACCACGGGCGCGACGATTTCTTGCCTGGTACCGGCGATACTCTGCTTAAGCAGACCAATCTTCTCTATCAGCTTTTGTCCGATTTCGATACTGGCCTCTTTCCCTACGCTGGCAACGAAATTTGATGATGTTGCCATATTATAGTCACCGTCTGCGATTTGCCGGACAGCGCCCGCCAGTAACGTAGACGTGCCCAAAACCGTGGTTTTATCCGTGGCCTGTATCGTGGTTTCCCGTGCGACTACGTTACGTGTTTCCGTATCTGCCCTGACTTCACGGTGCATGGACGATTCATTAATGGTCTGGTCAGTCTGACGAATCCAGTTCCCTTCCTGAGTTACCCTCTGCGAAACTTCCGCCCGCTGCTGCTGCAATTGTTCGCCTGGCTTGATATCGGGCAAGGTATTACCCTGACTTAATGTCTGCCGGATAAAGGGCTTATCCGGTCTGCCTGCCTCAAAGGCGATTTCAACCACCGTTCCGACTGGCGGATATTGGAACATACCCGATTCACTGCCCGCCATCGGCAAAGGCAGCGGAACCGCGTGGTAAACAGGAACAGCGGCATCCTGACCATCATCAGCCAATAATTGTACATCAACCGCATAGCGTGGCCGGAATGGGTCGGAGATATCGCCGCTGACCGTATTTTCAGGGTGTGCCTCGATGCGGGCAAATTTGGGTAAATGCAGCCCAGCCGATAATTCGGGGTAGGCGGCATCAATCTGACGCTGTATTGGCGTTCTGGTCTGCGACTGACCGGTCAGTTTGTTGACGGCTTCCCATGTAATGACCATGTTTTCATTGTTCAGATTGACCTTGTTCAGCCGGTACTGATTGATCACTACACCTGGACGCAACGATGGGATCATGGGAATGGTCATCGCATTGCCTGCGGACTGGCACCGGCTAAATTCATTCGGAATGTCGACGGGTTTCCCCGCAAACATCGAATGCGCCCCGCTGCCCACATAAACCGAACCATCCGGCAACTGATGCCAGAGATAATCCTCAATCGAAAAAACCTGTCCAAGATTAGCCAGCAACTGATAGCCGGTACCATGATGAGTAAAATGCGGGATGGGTGTCTCCGTATAAGGGGCATCCGGCAATGTGAAGGTCAGTCCACTGTGCTCCTGCAACCAGTCCACAATCTGGCTCAGTGTTGGATGCTGAAATGAACACGGCCATAATCGGTCAAACACGCCGACCAGCTCACGCACAAACAAACGCTGATAACCGTTTTGGGCTGGCTGTGAGCGTGCCACATAGCCCGTAAACCAGCGTAATACCAAATCCGTGTAACCCACGTCCAGCCGCACCAGTTTTCCGGTGTAATCGGATGTCGTTTCCGCCGTGATAAAGCCACGGCCACAGGATGCCAGTTCCAGCATAATATTGGCGTCAACCAGGTGAATTTCATCACCGGAAAGATAGAGCCGGTTAATCGGTGTCATTATTTAGCGGGGCCTATTTTGTCATTAATCGGTTTCAATACTTTGCTTTCAAACCAGCTCAATTTTTCCGGCGCTTCCTTGGCGGTAGCACTTCCTTGCGTTGTCTGTGTCTGTTTCTTAGTCTGTACCTTGTCGGCAACGCGGGCGTCCCGTTTTTCAGCAACGGATAAATGTTCACGCAAAGTAAATGTCACCTGCCATGCCTGTTTACCGTCGATTTTGCTGGCATCAATGGTATGGGTGAATGTCCCGATACGAAAATTGATGGCCTGTGCGGTGAGGTTGGCGACACGGTAGCGTTTCAGATTTCCCTTATCTTTGGCCTCCGCCAGTGCAAACAGACGTGACAGCGTTTTTTGCTCAGTAAACGGAATGATCCCCGTAACACGTAACTCCTTGGGCTTAATGCCTTGCTCCGCTACGGCGGTACTGGATGACTGGCCGCTTTGGTCTGTGTCCTGAAACATCACCGATGGAGTTACGGTCAGACTTTTTAATGGGATGGCCTCGCCATCAAGGGCCAGTGTGATAATTTGGCTCATTGTGTAGCATCCTTTCTAATGCGCGAATATCGTCCCCGGCAAATAATGTCGCCAGCGTGTAAACGGCGTCCTGTTCGGGAATATCCTGACGCAGTTTTTCGGCCAGTAATGCGCCATTCCCTTTCCCTGAAAATGTCCAGACACGGGCCGATTTATTCCTGGCACCATTCAGAGCGGCAGTAACTTGTTGTAAGGCATTCTGTCTTACCGTCGTGAAGTTTGTTAATTGTGATTTCAATCCCGCAATGCTGCTGCCGACGCTAACCTGCGTTTCAGCCTGAGCAATCAATTGTGCATTCACGGCCATGCGGCTGGTTGATGTTGAAAATGGTTGCAACGGAGGCAAGCCGCTGCCCGGTTTCCCAGGCAATTGCATTTTGGTGATCGCCAGACGTTCCGCTGTCTTTGCCATACGGATAACCTGAGAAAATACCGGCAACGGTAACACCGCTGAAAATTGGGTTAAATGCTGGATAAATTCATTATGCGTCTTCGCGCAGATCATGAGTACCACGGCGCTGATGTTTCCCGTTCCCCGGATTTTATTTGCCAGATAATTGATGGCGTTTTCCGGACTCAGGTAGTGACCACTGTCCACTTTCTGACCGATACCGTATACGAACGGATGGACGGACAACATCGAGCAATGCATCTCCGTCATATTCGGAGAGATGCGCATTATTTTCCGTTGCCAATTCATCACGCGGGTTGCTCAGGCCAGTTGATATCGGGGGCAGTAGAAAGGTCCACTCTGTTCACCCGCACACGATATTTTTTTCCATTCCACGAGTGCTGATTTTTCGGCATCCGTGGCGATATCCAGATCAATGGCATCCTGTAAGGGCTTAATTGCTGCATCTGCCTGCTGCTGTAGAGCGATTTTTTGCTGTTCAGCCTGTTCAATTTGATGAGATTTTAGGGCTGATTTATCTGTGACCCATTGCTTACTCTCCCACTTATCAAAGGGGGTTTGGGGTGATTGTAGGGTAAGATTATCTGGCAACGCGCCGATGGCGGTAATATTGATCGGCTGGCCTGTATCGGTTACATACGCCGTTTTACCCCGATAGTCAGGCACATGTCGCCAGGATTTTTCATCTATGCTACGACAAATCGCAACATCATGCGTGTCAGGTAATTCAGGCGCATCCAGATACGCATTAGCCGCAACAGAAAAACCGCGGGGCACGTGATCCATATCGGCCCCAATATATTCCCGTGTTTCAGGATGACAACGATAAACCGCAACCCATCCGCTAACAATAGCTAACCCATCCTCATCAAACCGGGCCATTTGAATATTTGCACTATATTTAGACATTATTTTACCCTCGTAATATAAATCACTGATTTGTTAACAGGTCGGTTCTCATTTGCGGTCGGAACCACTCTGGATGCGTCAAATGTCCATGAAATCACCCCACCACCGGCACCGGCTGCCCGGCCACCTGCCTTATACTGGTAGCTGAATGCACCAGACGCGTTGCTCCCGCTCTCAATAGTGGGATTACCTAATGATCCCGTGATATTTCTGATCGCATCCCCCTGAACACTCCCTAGCGAACGACCAGAGTCCAGCCCCCTCCCTCTATCTAAACCACGCTTAAACAGCCCCCTGTCATCGGGTAATTTCAGATCGGGAAAAATTTTGGCGAGTTCAGGGTAATCTGCCGCCCGGAATGAGCGCCCCTCATTGGGTTCATATCCGGCGGGTATCGGCGCAGCTGCATGCCATTCGATAGTAGCGCCAATCGGGATACCTATCGTAATCTTTTGCTCTACGGCACCGTTAGAGTTGAGAAATCTGGTGTGCAACTGTGCATCGGCATCAATCCAAATTTGCCCCGTGTCACCCCCTACACCGATACTCACCCCTTTGGCCCATCCATTTTCCCGACCACAAGAAAATGGCCCTGAATAATGTCTGCCGGGTAGCTCAGTCATATAGGTAGTCTGGTGATAGGCGCCAACATCACTCGCCATCAAACTGATATCAGACGATAGCGATTTCCCGTTAATTCTCCTGTCATTCGATACAGCATTCATTGCCTGTTCGACGGTTTCCACTAAACCGATGTTTTTGACAAATTCACTCTTATTGGGAATATCTGCGCCGTTCTGGCTTTTAGCCAGGCGACTATTGGCGTTTTCGCTGACAACGGTTAATGCCGCATTAACAGCATAATCCCCTTTCGGCTGTTTCCCATGCAGGCCACTTTCCAATGCCTGTTGGGTCGCATATTTCCGTTTCACGCTATCAATCTCTTGATGAATAGCGGAAATATCACGGTCATTCAATGACCCTTTAATGCGCAAATCCATCACATCACCGTGACCATCAATACCCGCAACCGCAAAGACATAATGCGGATACCCTGCCACATCGATGTAGTTTTTAAGATCATTGGCGGCGATGATATGAACGACGGTTTTCCACTGATTCACCAAATTGCCTTGATAGCTAAAATCCGCATAAACGCGGGTATCGCGCAGGCGGTTAAGTGTTTGGTCAAACGCCAACTCACCCCGCAACCCGCCGATATAAGCCAGCCCCTTTTTGATCGTGTACCGGTCATCACGACGAACCACGGAAAACCCATCACCGAAAAAAGCCGCCTCACCGTAACTGTCGGTATTCATCAGGCGCTGCATTTCATCGATGCCAGATAAACGGGCGGTAAAATCAATCTGCCAGGTTTCCGCCGTAGTCATGATAGCCGTCTCTTTGGCTGCCCCTTCAAATTCCAGTAAAAAAGAGCGGGTCAGCACATTTCCCTGTAACCCGTTCGCGGTCTTAATTTTTTTCTGCGTTGGGGCATGGGTAATCATGCCAATAATGCCAGAAGCCTTATTTATCAGGCCAATCCAGTTAAAATCAAAATGACCGGCTTCCGTTCCCAATGTGACACTGTAGGCTACCGCGTTTTCACTCGCTAACCCTGTTTTGTTCACAGCCTGACGATGCACAATATGACTTTCTGCGGGTAATGTCTCATCGCGATTGATGGCAAGAGTGGGATCTAAATCCGGCACATAAGCAAAAACAAACTCATCCAAAACCACGGACTTTCCCGCCGCGGCCTGCTGCGCTTTCCATTTTTCAAAGTCTACTGTAATCACTGACGCCATATTATTTCCTTATAATGATGCACCGTAGGTCATATTAGATACGGTAATCGCCTTTAAACTGGCACTATCAAAAACGGACTCACCCGACATGTAACCCACTTTTAATAGCAGGGACGGCGAGGGCATGGCCGCGTAATAACAGCAATATTCCGCGCCTAAACTGCCCACACGCATAAACAGTTTGTTATTCGCCATCACTTCAAAACGGTAGCGGCGGCAAGTGCGGCCATACTGACGAATGATGCTCATCAGCAAATCAGGGTTTTCAGCGACTTGTCCGTCACTGACGCGCAAAATAATCACATCCCAATCTATCGCCGGTTGTCGTTCCCGTACTTCAACATGGCCGACACCTAAACGTTCAAAGATAGCGATAAATCCCGCGACACTGCCCGCCTCTCTGGCATTAATAAACGCGTATTTCACCCGTTTACGAAATAATGTCAGCGGTTCACCGTTAAAGCGCTGGATATCCCGCTGATAGGCCAACATCGGCAGTAATTCCGCCGAACAAGTTTCCGCGTCCAATTGGGCTAACGGCCATGTCAGCCAGCGGTAAATCATTAACCAGAACTCACGCGCGGCCCAAAGCAGTTTGGCGGGTTCTCCCTTATCCATCCATGACGGCAAGGCCAGCCGCTTGAGTCGTTCCCTGAATTCAGACATGCTTCACCTCAATTATCAGTGATTGCAGCCTGGGCACACTTAAATCACTCAGAATGTCATCCAATGAAAAAGTCAGTGATTCAATCTCGGCAAATTCACGGTGTATTTCTCGCCCCAGGTTGGAAAAGGAAAATCGGGCATACGGCCAGGTTTTTTTCACGTGATATTCCCTATTTTCCCGAAAGGCGCAGCGGATCAGGTTTTCAACATCCGTTTTTAATGTTGTTGCCTGTTCCTGGCTGTAGTTCGCCAGATTTGCTACAAACAACGTGACCAATAATTCATGGTGCGTTTCAGGCATCGGCAGACACTGCATATCATCCCCATGCCCATGATGCCCCTGATGGGTGATATAATCGTTCACTGCCTCAATAAAGGGCTGGCTGATGACCCCAGAATCCAACAAAAGATAAGCGTTTGCGGTGCCGGCGCCACGAGGCGCATCATGCAGGAAAAAAATGCGATCAATGCTCAAACCTGCCACAGCGGCAATCATACCGCGGTAAACTGCATCTGTATGATAGTTGCCCACCCAGTTATATTGGTTCCGACAACGGTCGCGCAAATCATCATCGGATTCGGCATCTGAACCGGGTGTCAATAGCCAACCCTCTTCATTCTGTACTCGCTCAATGCCAGACACTGCCACGGGCGGGATACGAAAATAACCGGGGGCAAGGTTGAAAGCACCGCCTGCCGCTTCTGCCCTGACAGGCAATAAGGCACTGGACACATCATCAGCCATCACTACGCTTTCCGTGGTGCTGACACGGTAAATTTCGCCATTAATGCGTTCGGTCTGGATCACCGTTCCGGCGGGTACAGTCACCATCGATGCACCTGCGGCTTTATAGAAGCGGAGCACACCCTCCGCGGCAGATGCGGGCTTGCGTTTCAGGTTTACCCCCCACGCAAACATATCCAACCATATGCCCGATGCGGTCGCCAAGTACATATTTTTTAAGGTGACATTGATTAACACCGCTTTCAGCCATAACACTGGGCGCGTCACTATGGTGTCAATCAGCCGCCAAAACGGAGACATTTTCGACGTGTTGGTGACAAGCCCCGCATCATCCACAACTTTAGCAAAGGCGGCGCTGATTTCGGCCTCCGTGGTCGGCATCCCGCTATCACGTAAGACCTTTTCATAATCAATCGTCGGTTTCGTTTCCACTGCTCACACTCACATTAATACGGCCAAAATCATAAGTTTCAGCGGCTATCCATAACTTAATGGGTGATTCTTCATTAATGATGACGGTTCCCGGAATAATCCGCTCATCGTCTTCGACCAGTATGCCTATCTGTGTGTGAATGTCTGCCCGTAGTGTTGGGCTGCGTTCGGCGATAAGTTTCGTTGCCAAGCCACTTTCAAGAATGGCATGTACACAATCCTGACCGATGGAAATACGGTTATGACAGAAACGTGGCTCATTCCCTGAATTGAGTGTGAAATTGCGCTCACTAATGAATAAATCAATATATTTCGGCTCATCCATATGCCACTTGTTCCCATTCCGTTAATTGCTCCGGTGTCATGCCGTTGGAAATATTCAACGTCACATTTTCAATTCGGCGACTGTTATCATTGATGGTCTGTGAATGGGTTGTTATTTCCTTGAGCAGACCATTTTTAGTCATGCCCTGTTTTCTCCCGCCTGTGAGTATCTCCTGCGTTTCAGGGGGGTTAACCCATTTCAGGGATCTTCACTTTTCCCACAGGTTCGATGACGGTTTTCTCAATAGCTTGGGTTTCAATATTGATACCGGGAATATTATTTAATTTATCGATAATCCAATGGTAGCTGTCGGAAAAGGAGTTCATCAGCCAATCCCATAAGCCGCCGAAGATATTGCCGATATTCTCCACAATGCCCGCAAAGGTATCCGCCAGTGAAAAACGGCTAAACCCGTTACACAGGTTATTCCAGCCCTCGGCGATCCCGCCCCAAACCGCACTGAATATCCCGCCAACCCATTTCACATACGCCGCCACCATCCTAAAGGCGGTTGTGTTCATCAGGGCCGCTTTGATGGCATCCCAATGCCTGATAAGCAGATAAATGCCAACAGCCAGCAACGCAATAGCAGCAATAATCAGCAAGATCGGCCAGGTCATGAAGCTGAATGAAATACCCGCTAAAAAGGCCGCAATCCTGACAGCCCGCAATACCCCGTGTAACACGCGTAATGTGGTGTTCCATGCAATAATAGCCGCGTTATAGAGCCACACCGCCGCCGCTCCCAGTTTCATGACAAGCGTACAGGCCGCCCAAATCCCCTTAAGGCCAATCCAGATAAATTTAGAGACGCCCATGACGAGATTGGCGGCAGCCCCCGCAGCGGCAAAACTCAGAATACTGAGAGTGATATAACCGACCCAGCGGGCGATATTAGGAAACAGTTTCAGCCAGCGCACCAATAATTGACCGGCATTGGCAAGCCTATTGACCAGTAAAGAGATAACCGGGAGCAATGTTGAACCTACGGCAATGCGGATATTCTGCCAAATAGCGTGTAACCGCGCCCACGGGTTCGCCATCCGCTCAGCCATTTCGCGAGCACGTTTCAGGCCATCATTGGCCCCTAACGCCGAAATATTCTTACGCAGCATATCCACATTGCTTCACAGTCACATGCAAAAAAGCTAATCCCCATGATTAAGGATAAACCTACCCAAAAAAAACCGATATAGAATTTTACGAGGAGATTTGGCGAGAGAGGATTTTAATACCACAAAAAACTCTTGACGCAATGGAATTTAAAATAACGTTAACAAAAACGAAATGAGCAAACTTGAAAAAGAAGAAATCAAAGAGAAACTTGAAAATGTAATTAACGGTAGAGATATCCACAATGCAATTTACATATATATACAGACAGAAAAGTGAACAACATAAGAAGGCTAGCAGCCGGTATCGGCGTAATACTACTTCTAAGAAAAACAGTTCATGATGATGCTTTTTTTGACATTAAAAAAGCTATCCTAGTTCCAGTAATTCAATTGATTTCATACAGGATGGATACCGTACTGAAGGATCATGCTGTAAATACTACTTTCTCGCATATTTGCTGGATTCCGATCTGCTACATAAATAGTAAAGCAGTAATGATACCTGTGATTAGGAAATGCGATATTTCATTAATGAATAAGGCAGAAGGAGAAATCGTTATAATCAACCCATTTAGCGATTGAATTAATAAAAAAGAATACTAGTAAACAGATAATACACAGGTCGGCATGATGTTATACGACTGAATAGTTGAAGTGAGGTTTAACGTTGATAAGTAAGCCTGCAGTCTGAAGAAGGTAGCAATAATTAATAACTGACACTGGAGTTATGTAGTATGACCCATTTTCTTTATCATCAATGCAAGGATTCAAGAGAAGCCGAGGAATTCAGAGACAAAGCTGAGGTTACAGAAATCCGCAGGACTTTATTGATAAGTTCTGGAAAAACAATTATCGATAGTCAGCTATCCCCTGATACTTCAGATGTTTTGAAACAACTGATCAATCGAGACATGAGCAAAGGGGATGACCTAGTTATTTTAGATCTTAACAGTTTGGGAAGGAACTCAGGAATGATTCAGGAGAACATAATCCGTTGTGCGAAGAAGTCCATATGCATACACTATTACTTTCCTCAAAAGAAGCTAACACCGACGGCTGATGGATATATTTTTACGTTACCACTTCCTAAGATTCAAAATGAATGCAGAAGGATGAACCTGGCTGCTTTGAAGACAAGGAATATCACTAACCCCTTAGGAAGGAAAGAGGGTAGTAAATACCGAATAAAAATCGAGGCAGCTAAGCGCAGTGGGCTAACTCAATCGGCGCAAACGGGATCGTCAGAATAGATATGCAACAATTTCCCTTCAGAACCGTTAATTCCCAATATATATCCATCTTTCGATTTGAAACGCAATTTAGGAAAAGGAGTTTTACTGTCAATCAGTAAATTGCCAACGGTTGCGGTTTTATTGCTAGAAATGCGTAAGAAAGTATTATCGCTCTCAGATTTAGCATAACTTCCCACATCCCCAGCATTCAGACTAATATCCCCGGGCAACGGCTTCCCGTTAATTTTCCGGCTATTCGGCACCGCCCCTTTAGCCAACACCACCATTTCCGATAAACCGATATTTTTTACAAATTCAGTTTTATTGAAGATGTCTGCCCCATTTTGATTTTTAGCGAGCTTATTATTGGCATTATCATTCACATCAGAAACAAGTTTCTGAGTTGCTGCAAGGGTATTACTGTTACCTGTCTTGTCTGTAAGTTGGGTGATGCCTTTTTCTATAAGTGTGGCGTCAGGAATAAAATCTTGAGTTGCAATCTCTCCCAGTCCTAAATTATTACGCGCTGTCGCTTTGTTATTAATATCAGATAAGTTATTAGCTTTCTGTAGAAATAACCCATTAGGATCTGCTAGTAGATTTTTCCAACCGGAAACTGATGTACTATCCGGATCTGTATTGTTATCTTCTACCCTATTCCACCAAATTTTACTTCCATCAGAACTGGCAACAATGGCCCCTTTAGGATAACCATCAATGGCAGCACTAAAATCAGCATTATATGAATACAAACCACCAGACATTGAATAACGTATTGCGGTAGTAATATCATTCAATATCCCGTTCATATCCTTGCCAGATGGAGGAATTCCACCAGCAGATATTGCTGTCATCGTTAACGGGGGAAAACCGCTCGGATACGTAGCTACTCCTTTTGCCAAGCTGCTTTCAGTTGATTTTGTTGCAATCTCGTTATAGTCTCCGGCGCTCGCAAACGGAACAGCAATAAGATTAGGTTTTTCAGTTGATTTCATTTGTTGGTATCCTTTGAACGATTGCGACACTGACACCAACCGGGTAAGGCAGTACTCCCGATGTTTGAACAATTGCTAATTCTGCTGTTGATAGCTGAAATTCAAATACATAACTCATCTTCATATTTCCATCATCAGTGATATATGCACGTCCACTATCGCTAAACATATAAACAAGCATTCTGTTGATGTTTGGTATAGTGCAGTCAGATATATTTGACATGGCTTTCATCATAATTAGCTTTCGGTACATCTGATCTGATAGCTCAATAGTTTTTGTTTTTGACTCCCCGGAATAAAATGGTGCTTGGTCAAATGGATTTGGATCTGTCGTTGTCGGAACATTCAGTAAAGCTTCACCAAAACCTATATATTTTACATTTTCATTAACAGTAAGCCGCCTGCTGACATTCACTATTTTTCCCCACACATCCAGTCCGTAAGTATTTGCTGTGTCAATGTTCCAAATCAGATCGTAAAATGTATTAATAAATTCAGCAGAGGAAACAGCAGCATTGAAGCTTAGAATAAGTGAGTTGAGTTTTGGACTAGCGGCATACTGAGCAAGAATAGTTGCTCCCACATTTTCCATTTATGAACCTACTAATTTCACAGATATATTATCAACGTCAAGCGTTGGGATTTCATCAATACCAAAACTAATTGATGTTGAATAAGTAATACCGTCACGGCTAAGCGTAATATTGTAAATATCAACACTCGATGTATCTATGTTATAAATGCCTGAATAATATCTACCAGCAAATAATGTAGATGCTATTCTTGCTCGCGTTCCACCGTCTTCTCCGTTAAATGCTTGCGCTATAGCTGACTTAACCTGTGTTTCAATATCAGCAGGAAGGTAATCGCTATTCGCAAGTGAGACGTCAACATAGACACGAATGGGCGCGGGTATCACATATTTAATTTCATATTCGGGGTAAGGCTGAACATAGTTTTCATCATCCACAATTGTGTGAGTTGTATTTCCGTTCGTAGGAATACCTGGAGGCTTTTTCTTCCAGATTGCTCTAGCGACATCCTCAGTTTTTCCCCCATACACAGCACTATAAATAGAGTTCGGCGCTATTCTGTATTTTGATACCCCGACCGTTTTTACTACCGAAGTATCATTTGAAATAACGTATGCATCTGCCACGCCATTTACTTCTAATACTGCGGCATAAATGGCATGTAATGAGTTTGTCGCATTTTTAGCAACAGATTGTTTACGACGATACTCAAAATTAGCGCGGGTTTCCTCATCTGCGCCAGGTACGCCAGCATTCGCATTACTGATACCAGACCAGCCGGGTGCCGAGCTATAAATCGTGTTCAAGTCATCAATTTTGCATGCTAACGGCCCTGTTGTTGAGTTTTGGAAAACAACATCAACAGAGCCTCTGTTATTGAATGATAAAGATACCCTTTTTTATCTTGAGCAATACTACCAATTGGAATAACTGTATTAACTAACCCAGTGCATGTTGCTGTTACCGTTGTTCCCGATGCTGGAATTCGATCTAAAAAATAAATTCGTCCGATAGCATCTTGAAAACGTCCGGTTGCATAATCCGGGTTAATTTGATTGACAATAGCAAGTAACTGATCGTTCTTGTCAGCAATGATAGCCGCATCACTCATTGCTATTTGACCTTGCGGTGTTGTTAAGCTCGTACTCATTGCACCACCCATTGCTGTAGCCAAATCATTTAACCGCCCATTTAAAATATCAACCTCGTCGGGCACAGTTAGACCCGTCTTTGTAAAGGTTACACCTGGAACACTTGTTGTCAGTACTGCAGAGTTAGTCATCAGAAATTTACCACCGTTGATTGATTGTTCGAGTCCGTTATTGTCATCATGCCCGCAATAGTTCTCTCCTTCCCATTTATAGCTTTACAAGTGGCAGACTGAACATAAGGTAACTTCATTGCTTCTTGTTGCATTTTGCTGTTGATTAGCTGAGTTCCCGGCCAATGTCCCAAAATTCGCTGGTAATAAGGAATACCCAATTTTGTGTCATACCAGCACTCCCCCAGATATGTACTACAGGCACAAGCGACATCCTGCGCTACAGAATAGGGATTATCAGTAATGGCGATATTTCCAGAATCATCTAACGTTAAATCCCATGACGCGGTATCAAGCAGAAGTGAACGAGTTTGCATTTTCGTACCTTATAGAAATAAAAAAACCGCAATTAAGCGGCCAGATATGAAAAAAACAGTACTAGACAGTTTAGTTATTATCTCTGAAATCCTGAGCTATTCTTGCCAGATAACTCATTATCTTGGGATTTCTAGCTTTTCCATGAGCATCAGGATGCATTATCGCCAATAAGGAATATTTGTTTTCTTCCAAGAGACCTTGAACATATACTAGACAAGCATCATTTTCTGGGCTATTTGATTTACACGTTCTATAATACTGAACCCTATTTGTAGGGAATGAATCAGGCGGAAAGCAAAGATGAATATGCATCATACATGATTTATATGCTGCTTCTGGCTGAGTGTAAGCAACATCCCTACCAAAATAATCAGGGACTTCTCCGGTTTCTTTATAGTGTTTAAAATCTTGCAGAATAGCCTGTTCAAGATCTGGATGCTTTAGGAAGACGTCATCAAAAAAATCTTTCCTCGTATACTCGTTTATTGATACATCCACTTGTTCCATTTATCACCCAGTAAATGAAAAATTCCCAGACTCAATCTTTTTGGTTGTATAAGCAGCCAATTCTGATAGAGCAGCTTTATTTATATCGCTTTTATAAATCTTAGGCAAAGTAAATAATTGACGAGAAAAATCATTAAGACGAGTTATCTCAAATCTGGCCTTTGCTATAGATTTCAGATACATCCTCATTTCTTGTTTTTCTTCATCAGGTCGATCTTGCTTCAACATAGCTTTGAGCCCCTGCTCAAATCCTCTCATTGTGGTTTCGCAAGCCTTATTAATTTCTATATCGTTTTGAAGCAAAATACCACGAATTTGACTTTCATCAAGGCTTAGGAGATTTAAATAATATTGGCTAATTTCATTAGCTAATGAATCAACAATCTCTCTTCTTTCTTGATATTGAGTTTTCAAATCATCCAGACTACAGATAGTTTCACCTACTTTAAAGCTAAGCATACTACAACCGTCCCTCGAATCCACATAACCAGCAGAGAATGAAGGAACCGACAGCACTCCTCCGAATAAAACTACTGCTAAACAATTCCTTAGTGATAGATTCATGACGTTCTACCTTATCAAATAGTTTGTTATAGTGAGTCACAAACAGTCATAATGTGTCACTATGTATCATATTAAACCACTATTCTGAACCTTACAACCATGCAGTAAATGACAATTAGCCACCTATGTAAGCCTTATTCCAGAAGATAACGAACGTTAAAAGCAAGATTTAGAAAAATAGCATCACATTGACATCATTTTGTCATGAGTGTCATACGTCTGATGAAAATACGCAACAATATTGTACTGTAACCCGAATTCTGGATAAGAAATTGACATGAAGCCTGTTCCAGGAGCAATGTTTTGGTGCACGCCGAAACAGCTCCGGGGAGGAACAGGCTATG
>NZ_JFGV01000018.1:0-74903 GCF_000612035.1 Photorhabdus aegyptia
GTGACCCGTCAGCAGAGGGAATTTCTCAAAGAGCGGCGATTGCAAATGACCAAGGATGATCTCAAAGCGCGTTGGGCGGGAAAAATTCTGGAACCAACCCCGTTCAAGGAGTCTGAGAAATGAAAAACGTAATCCGTCAATGGTGTTGATATAGCGTGAGATTGAATAAGAAATACCTTACTCATTTTATTCACTATCGTAGCAATTTATGCCCTGTGGCAGTGATATTTCCCTGCCTTTTATTATCTCGTTTAAACCTGAAAAGGAAAATTAAATGAAAACTGAAATATTATCTAATATGCAGACTCGTTGTGTCGGGCATTATCTGATTGATATTCCCTTAGCATTTGAAAACATCATCAACAATGAGATATTTATTGGTGATGCGAAAATAGAAACCAAGCGTATGCATCTATCCGCATTTGAACAGCGGATAGAGATAAGAGAGCAAAAATTAAGGACGACTAAAACGGCCGATTTGAAAGATCTGCCCTTTTTAAAGAAGACCCATCATCTCCAGGGAAACTTATATGGTGTGATTTTTGATAGAAATAACAGTATCAGTGAGCCCGGTTTTACCCGAGTATTAGAAGCCCATTTATATGATAATGGGGTTGCTTTTATTATAGAAATGAAGTTTACAGAGATATCAGATGATAAATACAGTTATTCAAGAGACTGTTATATAAAATCTGGATTGAATGAAAGCCAATATAAAATGCTTTCTCAGACTCTGGACAAAATGCAAAAGCTAATTGCCAGAATCAGTGGCAGAAAGGATAGCGATATTCCGACAGAGGCAGGAATCTGTATCCCTGATGGTTTTATTGCCGACTATAATAATGAAAAAGAAAGTATAAAGTTTGTCTATCAAGGAAATCAGGATGATAATTTCACATTTAGTCTTGAAATCATTAATGACCTTAAAGGGGAAGGGATTTTACTTGAACATATTGGTGAAATTGAAAGGGACTGGTTCGTTAACTATGGCAGGATAATAAGAGAAGGAGAAAGAGAGATAAATGGGATACATGGCGCGGAGTTGTTAGCGGTAGGTCTGCAATCTTTTGACAATAATCCACGTTATCAATTTGATTTTATTGCAAATGATATGGTATTGGATGATAAAAAAGTTTGTATTGTCATTATGTTAATGAATTACCAGTTACCTGCAACGCCATATACCGAAGATGAATTGATCACATTTTGGGATACAATAACGAAAACTTTTCGTAGAAGGCCGGATGCTTTCGAATAGTAATAAAGTGAGAGTGTGTGTTTTAAATAATTCACTAATGGGGGGCAATGTGTTCTGGCTTTTATTGCTAATGGTTTTTTTTCTTTATCTGTTGGTTTTTGGTCCGGCAATATTGGTTGTTGATATATTTATCATTCGTCGGATAATTAAAAATGGAGGGTGGGGGAAATATAAAATTGTGTTCTTTTTGATTCCTGGCGTGTTATTGATGAGTATCTTGATAGCCGGTGTGGGCTTTTTCACTAACATGTCGCTTCTTTATTTATGTGACCATTCATATTACTATTTTAGTTGAGGTGATAACTTTAAAGTCAATGGCAAGGTATTTCGATATGAAATATTGCCTTTGAATATTAATTGCTTATTGCGTGATTGCTTTGGCAATAAAGTAGAGGATGCCGTTATGTCTGGCCTTATTTTAGGTGATATCAGGCTACGGCTATTTTTCTCTACTATTTTACTTCCCTTCTTATTATTTATTCTGAACGGGAAACGGTATTTTTTAATGACTTTTTTGGAGGAGCATCCTATGGATGATTTAACCCTGCGCTATTATGAGGCAGAAATGCGCTACTTACGTGAGGCGGGTAGAGAGTTTGCTAAGGCTCACCCTGACCGGGCGGCTGCGCTTAATCTGGATAAAATCGGTATGCGTGATCCTTTTGTGGAGCGTCTGTTTGAAGGCTTTGCTTTTATGATCGGGAGCCTGCGTGAGAAGCTGGATGATGACTTGCCGGAGTTGACAGAAGGGCTGGTGAGTTTGTTGTGGCCGCATTACCTACGCACGATTCCGTCCCTTTCCATTGTTGAATTGGGGATGGATTGGGCGCAATTGAAAAGTCCGGTACAGGTGAAAAAGGGCTTTGAGATCCTTTCGCAGCCGATCGGCCCAAGCAAGACCCGGTGTCGTTATACCACGACTCAGGCGGTTCAGTTGCTGCCTCTGGCACTGACCGACGCTTCCCTGCAAGAGGAACCGAATGGACGTTCCGTGATTCGATTGCGTTTTGGCTGTGGAACACTGGTGGACTGGCGCCAAATTGATTTGAGCCGTTTACCGCTGTATCTCAGTGCCGACAGCCCGCTGGCCTGTGCGTTACATCGAGCGTTTACGCTGCAAACACAACAGCTTTACCTGCGTTTACCCGGTCAGCCTGATCGTCAGCCATTTGACGGCGGATTCTCACCAATGGGGTTTGGCGAAGAGGAAAGGTTATGGCCGAAAGGGGAAAGTTCATTTAGTGGTTATCAACTACTGCTGGAGTATTTCACTTTCCGTGAAAAGTTTATGTTTGTTGCGCTCTGTGGGCTGGAAAAGTTGACTCTCCCCGAGAGAACGCCGTGGTTTGAGCTGGATGTGGTTCTGCGTGAAAGTTGGCCCTTTGATTTGCCATTTTCTGCTGAGCATATCCGTTTGCACTGTACTCCGGTGATTAACCTGTTTCGATTGGAATCCGATCCGCTTCAATTGTCACCATTGCAAACTGAGTATTTGCTGTATCCGGTCCGTTTTCATGATGGGCATACCGAGGTTTATTCCGTGGATGAGGTGTCCTCTTCGAAACGCGAGGGTCATCGGTATGTGCCGTTCAGTAGTTTTCGTCATAAAGGCGGCATGCTGCGCCATGATGCACCGGAGTGCTACTACCATACCCGTGTGAAACGAGGGCCGTCAGGTCTGTGTGACACCTGGATTATTCTGGGTGGAGCGGATTTTGATGATAATGAACTGTATAAAGAAGAGGTTTTGTCACTCACGTTGACCGGTACTAATGGTCAACTGCCGCGCAGGGCGTTGCAGGATACGCTGTTGGATACTGCCGTTAGTCCTCCGCTAGCGGAATTTACGGTACGTAACTTGTGTGAGCCGACATTGCCTTGCTATCCACCAAATCGGGACCGTTTCCACTGGCGAGTGCTCAGTCATCTTGGTTCTAACTTTCTTAGCATGATGGATAACCCGGAAGTGCTACGTGGGACATTGGCCCTGTATGACTGGTCCGACAATGAGATGAATTATCGTCGGCTGGAGGCGATTGTCGCGGTGAAGCATTCGCTGATTGAGCGATTTGAGCAGGGATGTTTGCGGCGGGGAGTACACATTGAAGTGACACTGGATAGCAACGGCTTTGCAGGCGCCGGTGATATCTGTTTGTTTGGCGAAATGCTCAGCCGCTTCTTTGCCTTATACACCGATATTCATCTGTTTAACCGACTTACACTGATTTTACAACCTACGGGGGAACGACTGTTATGGGAAGAACAACACTGTCAGAACATTCCCGGTTGATGGCGATGCTGGAAGCTGACATTTCGACACTCGATTTCTACCAATTTTGTCAGATCATTGAACGTGCAGTTCCTGATCGGCCGCCGTTGGGTAGTACGGAAAATCCGGCTGATGATGCGATACGTTTGCGGCCTCATCCAGGTTTGGGATTTCCCGTCAGTGAACTGAAAGCGATAGAGACTGACAATGAACATCCAGAGCGTCCACCGACGGCCAGAACAACCTTTATGGGGTTGTATGGGGTAGATTCTCTGTTGCCGACCGCTTACCTGAACGATATCGCTCAGCAAAGGGAAGGGAATGAAACTATCGAAGCCTTTCTGGATATTTTTAACCACCGGATGTTCACCCAGTTTTACCGTATCTGGCGTAAATACTCCTATCCGGCGACTTTTGCTACCGGAGGAACCGATAGAACCTCCCAATGTCTGCTCGGACTGATTGGCTTAGGGATACCGGGTAGTCAGCAACAGATTGCTACGCCGATGTCCCGTTTTTTGGCGCTGCTTAGCGTTATGCGCCTGCCAACTCGAACTGCTGAGGGCGTATCGGCGCTGGCGGCATTGTTGGCGCCGAAAACCCGGATCGTGGTGACGCCTGCTTGCCCGCGGCAGATCTATCTGATGCAACCAGCGAGTTTTTCAGATACTCGCCGAATTTCCCTCTCGCAGCGTACCGTGCTAGGCAGAATGGGCATTGATATCAATAGCCAGTTATTGCTGGCGCTGTATACCGATTGCCCGGATGAAGCGCGGGGCTGGTTGCCGGGTGGTCAGTTGCATACCGATTTTTTGGTGTTGCTGCGGGTTTATCTGGGCTGGCGATATCAAGCCGTATTGCGACTGACTCTACCGACCCGAATATTACCGCCGCCGATACTGGGTGGTCAGCCTGTTCAGTTAGGGCTGACGGGGGTATTGGGTTTAAAAGTTGAAGATCAGGCGGCAGTGCCTGACAGCATTACGCTGAGTCTGGGGGGGTATCACGGAATACCTCCAGACAGTAATCAAGACAAAGGAGGGAATTATGTTAACTATTCCTTTTTATAAAATTGTGCCGATGATAGCGGCAATAACATTACTGCTGTCAGGCTGCGGTCTGACTCAGACGGTGACTGATGGCTCAGCAGCGGTCACCCAATCCCTTTTTCATAAGCGGGTGAAAACGTTGCATCTGGATTTTATTCCACGGGCAGTGGTTAATACCGACACGGGAGAAAGTGTTGCTCTGTCCGTCCCGGCATTAGTCCGGGTTTATCAGTTGCGGGATAACAACGCTATAAAAAAGATGGATTATGCGGATTTGTTGGATGACGGCGATCGGATACTGAGCGCCGATTGTCTGGCGAGTGAGGAGGTGGTGGTGAAACCGGGTAGTCACGCATCGCTTGATATGCCGATGGCGGCACAGGCGAAATATGTCGTGGTGGTGGGGTTGTTCAGAAACCCCGATTTAGCCAACGGGACTTGGCGTCGGATCATAAAGCGCAATGAGTTGTTAGCGGATGGGCCTCGTATTATTGAGCTTAATGCCCACGGCTTGGCCTTGTTGCCTGAAAAGGGGTGAATAAATGAAAAAACCTTCTCTGTATGAAAGCCTTTTTGGCAATTTTAATTGCGGTCTGGAGTTGCATCAGGTGAGTGAAGAAGATCAGGTCATTTTGTCGGTATTAGACAATATGCAACGTATCCTCAATAGTCGCGCCGGTTCGCTTACCCATCTGCCTGATTATGGCCTGCCTGATCTCAACACCATTCTGCGAGGGTTGCCTGCGTCGTCGCAGCGCTTGATCTCGACGATTGAACATACCTTATTGGCCTATGAACCTCGTTTGAAACAAGTCAATGTTACGTTATTGCCGGAACTTGCGCCGGGACATCTGCGTTATGACATCAACGCTGAACTCAACGGTGTGGGGCTGGTGCGTTTTAGTACTGAGTTTGTGCCGGATGGGAATGTGTTGATCCGCCATTTACGCCAGCAAGGGTATATGGATTAGGTACTTGTGTGTGTTTTGCTACTCGTGTCGTAAATGATCATTTGTAATACAAAGTGAAGGCTTGCCATTGTTGTGCAAGCCTTTGGTAGTTTAAGAGAGAATTCTCTCTAGAAAATCTAAAGCTGATTGAGTGCTAGATAATTCAGCATCAACACTGTCACCATTCATATACTTAACATGGATTAAAAATGTATTAAATATTAGGTGATTAGGAATGAGCGTGCTGTTGTATGTAGCAATAAAGTCTTTAGCTTCCTTTAAAGTTTGAAATTTAAAGTCATGCCCATACAAAGGGGTTATAACTACATATTTGAGTGTTTTTTGTATTTTCCATTCCAATGCTTTTGTAAATCTTTCAATGTTTGCCTTATTTGAGTTAAAAATACTAGACTTAACTATTTCAAGTTGATCTTGTTTAAGTCGTTCAATAAGAGCAACTTTTTCAGCAAGGATTATTTCTGAGGTATCTTCATCAAAAGCCATATCAATCCCGGCTAAAGCGAATGCTGAAACGATATCTTTATAACGAATATACAGAACTTGAAAACCACAACTCTCAAGTTGTTTTAAAGAAGGTTCTGTAAATTCTCCGGCGAGTATTGCGCCTTTGAAAGGACATTCAAGTTGATATTTACCTACAATAGGAAGTACAGCGCCTTGAATTTCTTGAGCTTTATTCTTTGAATGTTTGGTGTATCGACGCCATGCTGATTCAATGAAGGCGACGGGTCTTCCTAATGTTGTTGCTGAGCCAGAATACTCAAACACGAAATCTAAGTCATGAGTGTTTCCATAAGTATCTTCCCAAGTTATTTTTTTTCCTTTTCGTGCTTTTCTTGGTTGTCCAACAACATCAAGATATAAGCTTGTCTTATTTGCTATATCTTGTAATAAAGGAACGAATAAATTTTCGAGTATGTTCCCAATGAGTTGTCCAAGTTTGTGAGATGGAGATATAGCCATATTCTTATCCTTCAACCCATAAACGACCTTCATGTAAAGGTACTGTATGTGTTCTATTCTTCCATTTAACATTCCTATCTCTTAGCTTTTCAAAGCTGAAAGAGGAAAAACCGGCAGAAACAGCAAGTTCCCCAAGCCATTTTTCAGCAGGAACATGTATACCATATGGTGCGGAGTCACCAATAACAAAGCAGGCTTTTGAATCTTTCTCCATATTTTTACGAATATTTACCCATATTTTGGCTATGTCTAAAAAATAAGCCGCAATCATGGTGTGGTAGGATTTTTTACCGCCTTTACTATGCCTTATTATGTCTAACTTTTTGGTTACATCAGATATTTCATCTTTTATTGGATAGAGAAGTGGATTGCTAAGAACTTCATCCAAGTCGATTTTATCTGAGGATGAGTGTTGAGAACATGATCTCATCAGTGAAGGTCTGACAACGTTTTTGAGGTCGCCCCAACCATTTATCTCTCCCCAGAACATCATCTCTAGTCTCGTTGCATCTGCATAATCATAGTTATTAGGATATGGCGGTGATGAAATTAGCAAGTTACACTTTTCTGCTTTAAACGGTTGCCTCACATCTTTGTGTTCAATATGTGAGTAGCTCTGCCAACCTGACGAAATTGCATGAAGCATATCGGCTCTCATCATTTCAAGCTTCCCAGAGAAAGCTTCAAAGGGATCTAGTACTTTAGATTTGGATTTATTGGGTAGAACATATTGCCATTGAGCTGTACCTACATGGCTACATGCTCTCAGTATTGATGTTATGTTTAGCCTGATTAATTCCCAGAGTGGTTCAGCATTAGATAATGTCTCATATGCAATTTTTAATCGTTCAAGTTTGTTAAATGAATCAAAGGAGTAACATTTTCCCAAAAGGTTACTTTCATTGTAGCGAGTAGGATCCGGCATTGTCTTTAAAGACGATGCATATGTGATAAGTTCTTCTCCTGCATCACTTAGGTCGTTCGTATCTAAGTACCAAAGCTGCTTAGCTTTTGCGATCCTTGCTACAAAGGGGTGTCCCTCAAATCCGAAAGAGCTAACATTAAAAAAATCGGCCGCAATGTTGGTTGTACCTGAGCCAGCAAAAGGTTCAAGAATTATCGCTTTTTTACCCGTTTCGTCTTGGAATTTTAAAATCTCAGAATTCACCCACTCAGCCGAAAAACCAGCGGAATAGCGAAACCACCGGTGAACAGGGAGTTTCATGTTATCGGTAAAAGTTCCTGAGCGAGCTGTTTTTTTGAGCATAAATCTTTTTGTCATTTCGTGTTAGTGTAGAAAGGGCTATTGTACTCGAAAACATCTTTTATTAAGACTGTTTTTTATTCGATCATTTTGTTTCTCATATTCATCTAGAAATAAGGTAGTAACAACGATTTAAACAACAATAGCGAGTAGAAGTTCTATTGTTAATGAAGTTATGAAATTGTGATATAAATTAAATGCAATTTTCATATCAGATTGAATTTTAATAATAAATTTTTCGATGAGATAAAATTTTTAATGATTACAATGAATATTATCATCGGACTTGTGGCAGAATATTTTCTGCCTGTGAGGATTAGATATTTTATCGTTTACAAAAACAATATTCCTCATGTTATTTTAAAAATATCTAAGTAAATAAAATTTCAAATGGAAAAATAAAGGTAAGAGAATTGTTTTAATTCGTTTTACTTTAATGAAGTTAATAATATTGTTTCAGCGGTAGCCTTATTAATAGATCAAGGCTACCGTTATTTCTTCTGGTATGTCCAGATTGGGTTTTATTGTCAGCAGCAGAATGTTTTAATAATAAAACTGCTATGACAATAAGAATTTTTCTGGTACATAATGATGAAAATTATTCGCTAAACAGTATTCTTCCAGTTGTTGACTGGAATGAACACCTATTTTGCCATAGATCCGAGACATATAAGTTTCAACGGTATGGTAAGAAATATTTAATTTCTGTCTAATCTGTTTCCTGGTATATTTCTGTAAAAAGAAGAAAATAATATCCCATTCACGCGGCGTAAAAATATCGCTTGGTGGTTGGAGCATAATCGATGTTGGTAATTCTTTATAATATTGATGCAAGCAGGATAATGAATAGTCTTGGGCTTCCCAACAGTGGTACATGACGCCGATACAATTTCCATTTTCATGATAAAAAGGTAATTTTTCACAGAAATAAGATGACAAAATTTGATTTTGTCCGAATATATGTGTCTCAATTGAACATATTCTTTGTTCTTTTTCCATAACTCTTTTATCTTGAATAATAAATTCCTTAGCAAATTCAGCGCCTTCCCAAGGGAGTTCATGATCATAAAGCCCCTCATAATCAAATGATGCTTTAAAATTATGAATATATTTCTTGGTTGCTGAATTTCCATAAATGAAATTTGAAGAACTATCTTTTATTCCCCACGGCTCATGGCTGATTTCCATTGTGTTGATGATTTGAGGTGATATCGTACAGTTCTTCATAAAAACTCCTTAATAGTTTTCAGATTAAATAAACATTCTACTTTTGGATTTCCTGGTGCTTTCTGGGGTATAGCAATAAAATTGACTTTTTTCATAAGAATTTTCTAGTTTTATATGTTATGGCAGACTGAGTTATTGTTTATTATTTAAATTATTGTTTTAATTTACTGTTTATTATATTAAAACAACGAGTGATATAGTAATATCCATCAATCTGTTAGCTCAAAAGTACATTTGTTAGTTCATTGATTATGTTATAAATTCAGAATAATTCTAAGGAGGTTTATGATTATACGGTGTTCTGCAATAAAATAATTTATCAATATTATGAGTAAATTCTTTTGTTGCTGAATTTCCGAGAGTAAAATATGAAGAACTATTTTTTATGCCCCACGGTGTATGACGTATTCCCATGATGTTAACAATTTGAGGTAATATTGCATAGTTCTTCTTCATAAAAACCCTGTTGTTATTTAGGGGTTAAGGAAATATTCTACTTTCTGGATGTACAAATCTTTCTGGTACGTAAAGATCATAATCATTTGTGCGGCAATAATCTTCCAATTGACGACTGGAATGAACACCAATTCTTTTATATATTCGGGAAAGATGGGTTTCAACAGTACGATAAGAAATATTTAACATCCTACCCATCTGCTTACTAGTATATTTTTGTAACAGAAGAAAAATAACATCCCATTCCCGTTGCGTAAATATATCGGTTGGTGGTTGAAATAATATAGATTGAGGAAGTTTTCCATGAAATAGACGGGTAAATGAGAAATCTTGCGCTTCCCATCCGTGGAAAATGACGCCGACACATTCACCATCATCATTATAGAGTGGATATTTTTCACAAAAATGAGATGATAGAAATTTATCTTTCCCATACATATGAGTTTCAAGCGAACATACTCTTGTTTCTTTCTCCATTACACTTTGATCATGAATAACGAATTCTTTTGCAAACTCAGCTCCATCCCAAGGAATTTCATTATCATACCGTCCTTCATAATCAAATGAATCTGGAAGATTCTGGATATGCTTAAATGCTAAATTACCATAAATAAAGCACGAATTTTTATCTTTAATTGCCCAAGGTTCATTACTTTGCCGCAAAGTGTTAATGACTTGAGGTGAAAGACTTAAATTGCTAGTTTTGTACATAATGAGGTCCTATTGTGTAGTTAATAGTTTACAAATTTATAACTCCCTGCTACCAATAGTGATAAAACGTTCTGGAATATAAAGATGATAGTTATTTTTCTTACAGAAATCGGCTAATTCTATATGGGGTGGTAAATTAAATTTATGGTAAATAGATTGAATGTGATTAACAACATCTTCTGTAGTTATCATTAATTCTTCGCTGATACTTTCTTCATCCAGTGAGCGTAAGATCAGAAAGAGAATTTCCCACTCAGTTTGAGTCAGGATATCGTTAGGTGGCATGAAGACTAACGTTGCCGGAGTGGTTTTGTCATAATAATAAGAAACGGAAAAATCTTGGGTTTTATACATATGAAAGAAGATCCCAATGCAATCATTATTCTCATCAAAAAGAGGAAATTTATCACAAATATAGGTCTGTTTGAGGTTATTTTCTCCAAACTGATGGGTTTCCAGTGAAGTGACGCGCTGCACAGTTTGAATGGTTTTTTGATCCTGACGGTGAAGTTCTTCTGCATATTCAGCAATAGCTGAGGGTAATTCACCTATAGAAAGCCCGATAATATCGAAATCTTCAGGAAGGTTGAGTAGTTGATAGAAAGCAGGGTTAGCATAAATAAATCTCGATTGGTGATCTCTGGCACCCCAAGGTTCATTGCTTTTATCCCACATCATGGTTAATTGTGGCGTAATAAGAGTGGATTTGTTTCTTATATTTGACATAGTAACTCCTAAATTCCGATTTAAATTGTTATCTGGATAGTTGCTTTTTCGATTATGTCTTAAGTGGACTGCTATATCATAGAATATAATGCTTTTCTCGTCAAAAAGCGTATGTTTATTAATTGAATTTTTACTATTTTATAATGAAACTTTAAACAACAAGGAATATAACTATATGTATTATTTTAGATGTAGATTATTGGGGTGATTTATTGGAAGAATGGTTGGAGGCTGTTGTTGTGCTTGCTGCTGTGCCTGATATCAGCCACTTGTTAGCTGGAAAGCCTCCATCATTAACAGCCAATAGGTGCAGATTATACCCAGAATTATCAGTATCCTAGCTGTTGTCAATTGATAAATAATTATTTGTCCTAATGCTTAATGGTTGTTTTGTTAAACTATTTTATTTACTTTTCTCTGTAATAAAGAGTAAACCCGAACAGTAGCGTGAAAAAAAAGATAGTTTTTGAACACATTTTTGATGTGACCTAAAGATTGAACTAAATAAATTACGTCTGTTGTGTTAAGTATATGTTGTTAGTTTTTCTCATTGTTTGTGCTCACGGCCTTTTTAAAAGAGTCGCTGGCAATAGTTACTCTCATTGAGATTAAGTAGTAAATACTTAATGAACGATGCTAACATAAATTTGGTTTTTTATTGGAATTTAATTTTTTCTTGATGCTATTCGTGACTTCACATGTATAACTCGCAAGTCACTGGGAAATGAAAATATCATCCAAGATGATCTTGATATGATAAAAAACACGGAAGTACGCATCTTATGATGCCTTTTAGGACGTGGAGGATATCAATAGTGGATGGAACCGTGGAAACCCAACCGTGGTTGTTGAACTTAGGGTTTAATATCGCTACCATCGATCGAAGGCACATTTATACCCTAAAGATTTCAAGATGAATCGCGACGGCAAGGGAGTGAATCCCCGGGAGAATAGATAACTATGTGACTGGGGTGAGCGAGTGCAGCCAACAAAGAGGCAACTTGAAAGATGACGGGTATATCAATTTGATAACTGTATCGTCCTTTTTAGATGATTAACGGGGAATAGGAGGAGGTTATATGCCAGCAAGATTGGTAAATCCTGAAAAGGTTAATGAGGTTTTCGCTCATCTGAATGAAAGCTCAGATAATCATACTCTCTATACTGCGTTGATGAATGGGGTTGATATTACTGATCAGATAAAGGGATTGTTGCTTTCGCCAGGTTATCGAATGGTTCGTGTTGATGGTCGATTTGGTAATCGTATCAGCCAATCCCACTTCGAATTGGCGTTGGTTAACGATGTGTCTAAAGAGGTTGCCTATTATAATCGAGTGGTTATACAGCCAGATGTGGTATTAAATTGTCGCCCAGTAACACAAATTCTTGTTTGGCGTATTCTGAAACGTGAACATCGGACGGTTTTGCATGAACTGGCTGGTAAGGTGTTCTTTGATTACTTGCTTGAACATTACAACGTGATTGTGTCGGATATGAACCAGACTCATGACGGTATTTCTTTTTGGCAGGCCCGTATGTATGACGCACTGGCGTATAATATGCATGTTTATGCTTATGATATGATTACCTGTGAGTTGCGTAAGATTTTGACCCAGAATGATGTTAGTCGCCAAGAATCTTGGTTATGGGGAGATCCTGAACATCATCAGAATAGACTGGCAATTATTTCGAAAAGCGAATTACCCATCCAATAGACCCACTTTGCGCTGAGGGTCCCCATAAATCATCGCTAATAAATCAACACCATATTTCGGTAGGTTTTTGCGAGGTGTTTTAATACATTTTTAAGTGTTATCTCTATTAAAATGAACGGAGAGTGTTGTAAGACATTCTCTGCGAACGTTAAATATGAAATGATTCGCCTTGATTTAACGCTATTTGCCTGATATCTCAAGTGTATACCCTATGAATTTCAAGATGCATTGCTACGGTAAGGGAACGAATCCCTGGGAGAATAGGTAACTATGTGACCGGGGGGAGTGAGCGTAGCTAACAAAGAGACAACTTGAAAGATAACGGGTATAAGGAGGGAGGTAATTTCCCTCCTACTTTTAAAGAGAGGATTGTATGGTAAACAAAGAGAAAAAATTAATATTTCTTATTATTCTAATCGTATCTATACTGACTTCTTGTGTAGGTTTTGTGATTCATGTTATCAACTCCGAGTGGGTAGTTCCTTATATAAGGAATGAAGTAAGCAATATAACTATAGCCCCGTCTTGGGATGTTAGATATCTTGCTGCATTAACAAGTTTAGAGACAGGACTGGGTATAACATTTTTATATATTCTTATAAAAAAGAGCCTTCCTACATATACCCCTATCACAAGAGGTATCCTTATGTGGTTAATTGAATTAGCAATTATGGGACGGCTTGTTAGGCAACCATTGATGGACTATGCTATAGGAAATCCATTTGCAATATCTGTTTTACAGAATTCAGTATCATGGATTAACTGGTTTTTTATTTGCCTTATAACCACTTGTTTGTATGACTATCTAATTAAAATTTGGTGCCAAAAGAATAATGAATGATAATATTTTTAGAAATTTAAATAAAGAGAACGATGAAAATAGGTGGGTTGCTAATACAATAATTAGAATTTACCTATCTTCTCTTTTTTTATATTCAATAGTGTTTTTTTTGATATTTTTTCTGATAAATACAGAACTAAAGGTTACATAATATTAATCTAGTGGCGATTTCGAACTGGTATAAGTTCAGTAATCATACTCCCTTAGGAGTTATATGAACAGATATAAGCTACCACCGGATTAATAACTAAGAGATGTAACGTTTGGTAAAGATATTTGGGTAGTAAGTATAATGGGTAAAATGAAATTACAGCTATCAAGTGTTATAAGCGGGATTTTCTAATATGGGTAATATTTGAGCATTCATGCGGTTGCCTTGGTGAATTACCCATCCAATAGACCCACTTTGTGGTGTTTTTTTGTAAATTGCCAGAACAGTGTTTGAAGTTTAATCTCGCTATTAATTTAACTCATTATAGTTAGTAATATTGTATTTATTGTTCGCATTTATTTAGATCAGAGTAATGGAAGTGAGCGGTTATTTTTTCACTATAGATATTTTGTTGCAAAGAAATAAGTTAAATTTTCCTACATTTCTGATGCAACAATGTTAATAATTTAACCTTAGTAATTTGATTTGTGAAAATCTTTTAATAATTTTAATAAAAACAACAAGTTAATCTATGTTTTAATATTATTTTTTACTATCTTATTTGTATTGTTAACATCAGTGTGGGGATATAGGGCAATATGTGGGGGGTAAACAGACTTTCTTGTGTATTAATATTGATTTTGAGTTTTGGCTCTATATTATTTTATTCTGCTTATTCATTTAACACTATTTGTATATATAAGCTCATTATGTCTCTGAGCTTAGGTTTTTTATTTCATTATATACTCTACAATCTTTGTGAATAAATTTCTTGTTAAGGGCGAAATATGTTTAAAAAATTCGAACAATCATCTTTGATATCAATCATGACAAAGGTGTTTTCTCTCATTATTGCATTGAACATAAAGTAAATAATCAATGAAGTAGTAACTTAATAGAGTTAGGGTAATCTGACTAATTAGGCCAAATAATGCCATCATTGATGGCTGTCATTATATTTTTACCGTGGTAAGAACGGTGGATTCGCACTGTCCACGGAAAACTCGATTCTCAAAACCGTTGCTGTATCTGTCAGATGCAGTGGTTTTCTATTTAACCTCAACTTAAATTAAGGGATTATTTATGGGAAAATCATCAAACCGTAGTACAGAATATTTCTTTACTGGGAAATACTACGATGATGATGATGGTAATAATATTGTTGCCATCGGCGTGGGAGGGGTTATTTATGCCAAAGGAGGCGATGATCGTATTACCCTCGGATCGATTGGGGCGACGGTCTATGCTGATTCTGGTAATAAGGTCGTTAATGGCGGCGCCGGATATTTAAAAATAGTGGATAAGGAAGGTAATCTGTCAGTACATGGCGCTACCGGTTATTCGGGTATTGATAAGAGCGGTAATGGTGATATTTCATTTGCTGGCGCGGCGGGAGGGGTTGCTATCGATCACCGGGGGAGCCACGGTAATCTCAATTTCTCTGGGGCGGCTGCTTATAATGGCCTGAGTCGTAAAGGGCAATCCGGTGAGGTGATTTTTGAAGGTGTTGGTGGTTATAACGAGTTATGGCATGAAACGAATCAGGGCGATTTAAATTTTTTCGGCGCCGGGGCCGGTAATAAAATTGATCGTACCTGGTATGATCACTATGAGAAAAGTCACGGCGATGTGAAATTTGAAGGCGGGGGAGCAGCAAATAGTATTAGTTCGCGGGTTGAAAACGGCAATATTAGTTTCACAGGAGCCGGAGCGGATAATCACATTATACGTAAAGGTAAAGAAGGCAATATTATTTTGCATGGCGCCGGGGCATCAAACCGTATTGAACGCTTGCGCCAAAGTCAAGATCAATATGGACAGACCCACGGTAATATCGAATTTGAAGGGGCAGGGGGTTATAACCGGATTTATTCTGATGTCGCGCATGGTGATATTATTTTCGATGGTGTCGGTGCTTACAATGAAATATCAAGAATCGGCGCAGATAGCGGTTCTCGTGATGGCGTTCTGGAATACGCTAAAGCTGAAGAGATTGTGTTAACGACAGCGACAATGGGAGGAAGTTGGATTCAGCAATCCCAACAAGTAACAGGTATTAAATCAACTATCGAGCCTGACACTTATCTCTTTGCATTTGCCGATGAAATGTACACTAAGCTGGTTAAGGTTCAACTTCAAAATGATCCTGAAACCGGTAAGCTCGGTTATTATGCTACTTCTTGGTACAAACAGGGCAATCATCTTAATAATCTTGCTACGGAGAATATCTCTTCAAGCAATGGATTTACTGATATAGGCACTAATGGCGGTTACCGTCTCTCTAATTTAATCTTCGAACATCATCAACCCGTTACTATTCAACATACGGTTGAAGAAGATTTGCAGGAAAACCAGTGGGTGACTTATGCCGGTGGAACCAATGCCAGAGCAGGAGATGTCACGTTAATTGATGCCAAGATGCATGGGCATGCAATCCATTCTGGCGGTTTGATATTAGATGTTTCAGCGGTGAAATCGAACCGTCAACCGAACACTTATATTTATGCCAAATATGTTGAGTCATATACCAAAGTGGTGATGGTTGAATTGGCGAATAATCCTGAAACTGGTGCGCTGCAATATTATGCCAGTGCGTGGTACAAAGCGGGTGATCATACCGGCAATCTGGCGGCTGAAGATTTTTCATACAAAAATGGTTATCGCTCAATGGAAGTGGGTGGATATTCCCTAACCAATCTGCAATACAAAGTGAATTCAGTATGCCGTGTTTCTGAGCACTTAGCACATACCGAAGAGTACAGTCATCAGGAGTTGGTGAAATCATCCGCCAATATGGGTGACAGCTCCGGTGACATTAACTTCAAGGGCATGGGGGGCGGCAATGTCATTACTTCCAGTGTCACACGCGGCAATGTCAATTTTAAAGGCGCTGGTGCTGCCAATGTGATTGTGAAACGTGGTGAACAGGGCAATCTGACATTCCGTGGCGCAGGTCTGGCAAACGTACTGGTTCATCAAAGCCAGTATGGAGAAATGGATGTTTACGCTGGCGGCGCAGCAAACGTATTGGTTCGAATCGGTGATGGGCGGTATCTGGCTCATCTTTTGGCAATGGGTAATATTTCGATCCATCAAGGTAATGGCGATAGCCGAGTTATCATGCTTGGGGGGTACAACACGCATAGCCAAATAGGTAACGGTAATGCCAATTGGTTAGGCGCAGGCGGTTTTAACGTGATGACCCAAACCGGTAAGGGGAAACTCTCCTCAGTACAGGTGGGTGGCGCCAATGTGCTGGCTAAGCTTGGCGCCGGTGATTTGGTTGCCGGTATGCTTGGTGGTGCGAACATTATCACGCATCTCAACGATGATGAAATATCAGGCACCACGGCGGTTGCATTAGGCGGTGCCAATATTCTGACGAAAAAGGGCAGAGGTAGTGCTATTGCGCTGATGGGCGGTGGCGCCAATGTATTTACTCACATTGGTAATGGAAGCACGACGGGGGTGATGTTAGGTGGCGCTAATATCTTGACCAAGGTCGGAAACGGTGACGCCACGGGTATCATGCTCGGCATAGGTAATGTGCTGACTCATGTCGGTGGTGGTCAGACTTTGGGAGTCATGGGAGCCGCAGGCAATGTCTTTACCAAAGTGGGTAATGGAACGGCGATTGCAGCCATGATTGGCGCGGGCAATATCTTTACCCATGTTGGCGCCGGTGATGCATGGGGGTTGATGGGAGGCTTGGGAAATGTTTTTACCAAAGTGGGGGATGGTAAAGCGCTGGCATTGATGATCGCTGCCGGCAATGTGTTTACTCACATTGGTGATGAAATGAGTGTTGCCTTGATGTTGGCGAAAGGCAATATCGCCACCAAAGTGGGTAACGGCATGACGCTGGCAGCCATGATCGGTGAGGCCAATGTGATGACCCATATTGGTAATGGTTCAACCTTTGCCGCGATGATCGGGCAGGGCAATATCCTGACGAAAGCAGGCAATGATTTGGCGCTCGGTTTGATGGTTGGTGAGGCCAATATCTATTCGCATGTAGGTAATGGCACTAGTATTGGCTTGTTTGCCGGTGAGCTGAATATCATGACCAGAGTAGGTGATGGCACAACATTGGCGGCAATGTTTGGTCGAGCCAATATCATGACTCATTCCGGCAATGGCTTAACTGGTGTTTTAGCGTTAGGAGAGGCGAATATTGTCACCAAAGTGAGTGATGATTTTATGGGGGTGTTTGCGGCGGCGGAAGCGAATGTCATTACTCATAAGGGATCATCAACGACTGCTGCTGTGCTATTCGGTAAGGGCAATATTCTAACGAAGATAGGGGACGGGACAACAGTCGGTTTACTTATTTCCGATGTGGGTAACATCATGACCCATGTTGGTCATGGCACGACGATAGGTTTCGCCAAAGGTACAGCGAATATCATTACCAAAGTGGGGGGCGGTATCGGCGTTAATGCTGTTTGGGGGGAGGCTAATATCTTGACTCAGGTTGGTAATGGTAACCGTTATAACTTCGCCAAAGGTAAAGCGAACATCATTACCAAGGTGGGTAATGAGCAGGAAATCACCGTTGTTCAGGGTGATGCCAATATTATCACCCATGTAGGGCAAGGTGATGATTATACCGGCGCTTGGGGAAAAGCGAATGTGATTACCAAGGTCGGTGATGGGCGCAATGTCGTACTTGCCAAAGCTGATGCCAATATTGTGACTCAGGTAGGTAATGGCGACAGCTTTAATGCCTTGTGGAGTAAAGGGAATATTGTCACCAAATTGGGTGATGGTATGCAGATTACCGCGGCAAAAGGCAAAGCGAATATTACAACCACGGTGGGGAATGGTTTAAGCGTCACTGCGACGCATGGCGATTTTAATATCAATACCAAAGTGGGAGATGGTATTTCTATTAATGCAGCGTGGGGTGAATATAACGTTAATACTAAAGTCGGGCATGGTCTCAATGTTGCGATCATGAAAGGTAAAGGCAATGCCAATATTCATATTGGTGATGGTTTGGGGATTAACGCCTCTTATGCCCGTAATAATATAGCGATTAAAGTGGGTAACGGCGATTTCTACTCTCTTTCTATTGCGGAAAGTAATACGCAAAGTAATAACCTTCCTTTTCTGTTTAAAAATATTAAACGAACTGTGTTAGGTGTGGAAGGTAGTCAGGCGATTAGCTATTTGATTCACGGTAATGAGGCTAACACTTCTGGAACGAATAAAGGCCGAGGGGCGATTAATTTAACTGAAGTTTCTGCCATTGATGGTTTCCAGATGAATGCCATTGATGACGTTGGTTCGGATCTGCGTAATAAATTAAGCGGTACGGTCACTCAGGCGGAGACGCCTGATACTAAGGCTATCCAGAATGCTTTGCATATTGGAGACAAGGTTGATTCGACTCAGAGTGAATCATCATCACAAGTTGATGCTGTTATTAAACATGCAAAACAGGACGGAGCTGCACAAAATGCGTTAAGTGATACAGAGAAAGCAGAGGAAAATCGCCGTATTCTGGAACAAGAACGGGATGACCAACTTAAAATAATTTCAAAATCACAATTCCAATTGGAATCAACGGATCAAAATGCGCTGAATACCAATGGACAAGTACAGCGTGATGCAATAAGTGAAGAGTCCAGGGTAGTAACAAAAGAGTTACTCTCTATGACTCAACGTCTGAATGCGCTTAATGGCTATGTCAATTACACAGGTCAATCGGGTGATGAGTGGCGTAACCGGTTTGCTACGGGATATTTGAACCGTACTCAGGAAAAATTAGATGACACCAAATTTATTTCCCAGAAAAAATTAGCTGATTTACAGCCGCGCCTGATTGATAACCAACAACAAGTAAAAAAGGCAATTGGCAAATCAGAAGCAGGTTTAGAGCAAAGTTATCAGAATATAAAGAACACAGACGACAATATTGAAGATTCGCGTACAAAAGCGAAATCAAGACAGAAAGAAGCAGATTTACAACGTCTGCGAGCAGCGCAAGCGGAAAGCGATGCCTATGCCGTATATGAAGAAGCGAAACAACGCGGTGAATATGATAGCTCGGTAGCGAAAAATAAAGCCGCTCAGGTACAGGCTGATGCGAAAGGGGCGAAACAGGCCGGTGACGCAAAACCCGATCGTAGCGGGGCGCCCGGCAGTGGCTTGTCTGGGAGGGCTTATACACCAATCGACGTAGCGAAACCGAAAAGTCATATCAATCCTGAATCCAAAACGGAAGCTAATGGCTGGAACAGTGAAGATCTAACACTCACAGCCGCAGATTTGGCGGCATTGAATAGTGCGCGACGGGCGGTTAATCGACTACAGATCAACAGGGGTATTCGTGCTGAACATGTCGGTGCTTCGGTCATTTCGCGGCTTACCGGAACGTCATCCGATAGGGTTGCGGAACCTGCCTCAAATCAACTGAGAAAGTTAACCACAAAAGCACCTGTAATTTCGGGTATCAATTTGCAAGGGTTAGGGCAAGTTGCTGGTGGAGATAGCCTTAAATCCCATTCTTCCATCCTGAGAGAGTTTGAGCCTTTCTTGCTGAGTCAGGGTGACAAACGGTTTATTGATTCGACGAAAAGATATCTTGGCCAGATAAATACCGATCGGCCCAGTAAGGCGCTGGCGGCCGTACGCGAGGCTTTCAACAATACGGTCGAGCAACCTGATGAGCAGCATGTATTGCAGCTTGAGCAAGCGCTTGCTCATTGGCAACAGCATGATCCCAATGAATTTGCCAAGCGTGGCCGATTAGTCAAAAGCCTGCGTTTTGAGATGGGGGAACTGGTTGCCTACCTTCAAGCAAAAAGAGCTGAGTCCGCCGGAATTTTAGGGGTTAGCTTATCGCCGGATCATGTTGCACAGTTTGACCAACAGGTATCCTTTGATGGATTTGGGCGTGTGGTGGGCTTGAAAGGTGATATCGCGCAAAACGAAATTAATCGTCTTACTGCTTTACAAATTAAGCCATTGACCCAGATTAACTCTGTGGCGGAACGGGAAGCGCCTAAAACTGAAAGTGAAAGTCTCATTGTTTTCGTTAGCCGATTGCAACAAGAAGCTATTCCCGAAGGTATGCCGCTAGTTGAACGGGCCAAAAACCTTTGGCTTAACGGGCAAGTAACACGACGGGAAACCATTAAGCTATTTGAGGATGCAGTTAGCCAGTTGCAGACACATTCTGAATTACACACGTTAGCTCAACAGTTACTGGCTGATGCCCGTAAGGAAAAGACGACAGGACAATATATTGACAACCTGTTTGGCCGCCATTTTGATTCTGAATTGGCCCATGAATTGGTGAAAACAGCGCCACAGGATGCCATGACCACTTCCAGACAGACAGGGCAATTTCTGGTAGAGAGATTTGAACAGTGGATAGGGGGTTTTTATCCTGATGTAGCTGAGCGTGAGAAGGTTATTGCTAAAAAGATGGCGGGATTCGCCAGGGTCATTAATAGGGATTTTCGTCCTTGGTTTAGTCGAGTGCCTGAATTGACGACGTTTCTGGATGAACCGACTTTTGCCAATTTTAAAGTCATGATGACTCAGGTTGATGATGGTTTTGCGGTGATTAAGGTGCCATTTTTGGCAGTGAAAATGGCAACTACCTCAGGAATGGGGATGGATCGTGCGGAGTGGAAGGTTAAAGGGGATCGTTTCTATGAGGATGCGATCACCAAAGCCCGTTCGACCAGTAGCCAACTGACTAGCGGGGCTGATGTCACGTATGAAGTCGAAATAACCGAAAAGCAGACTAACGATTATGGTACGGCATTGCCTTACCAGCCTGCTAATAACAAGCATGATGACTTTTTGTATGGCAGAAAGGTTGCTGCGGGCCGAATTTTGGTTCCCGGATGGGAAACGAGATTTGAGCATCATGCGTTAGCGCAAGGTCATTCTGTGGTGACAGGCGCTTCCGGCTCGACCAATATCATGGTTCACCTCAATAACTATATTGCCAATGAACAGATTGCCAATGAACAGATTGCCAATGAACAGATTGCCAATGAACAGATTGCTGGTGAACAGCCTGCTTTCTCGGCCAGGCAGGGTTATCTCAACACGCTGGCGTTTCTGGTATTTGATGGTGGTCATTCTGTCAACGAAAGTCTGGCGGTTTATCAGGCGCTACAGGTCACCGGCGATGAACAACGTAAGCAGTTACTCAATAGCTACACTGCCAATTATAGGGAGCTGGTGGATATTGCCGGTGAAGAAGGCAAAGTGTGGATAAGTCAGGCGCTGGATAATGCTTTCCAAGAGACTGGGGAATTCTATCAGAGACATGCCAGAGTGAAGCCGCGAAGTCGTCCTGCGGTGGAGGAGTTAGATGGGTTATCGGGTAAGAATAAACGGCCGGAACCGACTATCATCGACGATACTCATCAGGATAAGAAAACGAGCAAGCCACTCGGTGATTGGCGAGTAGAGGAGGTGACGCCACAAGCTGATGGCCGTGAAACTCGCTTTGATGGTCAGATTATTATCCAAATGGAGGATGATCCGGTCGTCGCTAAAGCTGCGGCTAATCTGGCGGGTAAACACCCAGATTCTAGCGTAGTGGTTCAACTTAACTCTAAGGGCAAATATCGAGTAGTTTATGGCGATCTTGCCAGATTATCCGGTAAGTTACGTTGGCAGATTGTCGGTCATGGTCGTGATACGTCGGAGCAGAACAACATTCGTCTGAGTGGTTACGCTGCTGATGAACTAGCGACCAAACTAACGCGGTTTTATCAGGACATTAATCTGGGTAAAAGTATAATTCACAAACCTGATCACATCAGTATTGTGGGTTGTTCTTTGATAAGTGATGACAAACGGGATGGCTTTGCTCGTCGCTTTATCACAGTGTTGGATAAGCAGGGCATTCGTAGCGATGTTTCCGCTCGCAGTAGTGAAGTGGCTGTTGATGCCGGTGGGCGCAAATTTACCCGTGATCAAAATAACCAATGGGTTAATAATCTGTCTGATAACAAAGTCGTATTAAATTGGAATAATAAAAATGAGCTGATCATGCATACCGAACAAGTTCGTCGCGGTATTGCTGAAAGCGACATCAACCTCTCTAGGGTAGGACATACCGAAGCTGATACCGTTATTAAAGGCGCGATTACCGGCCACAATGAAGTGTTAGTTCAACCCAAGAAACGTGAAAATACGATTCAGGTTGCCCCTGACGATCAATCGAATAATCAGCTCAGTTACTCCGGTAATATCCAGGTGAATGTGGGAGATGGCGAGTTTACCACCCTCAACTGGGGAACCTCGAACGTTGGTATTAAAGTGGGTAGCGGTGGTTTTAAATCATTGGCTTTCGGTGATAACAATGTGATGGTGCACATCGGTAATGGCGACAGTAAACACAGCTTCGATATTGCAGGCTACCAGGCGCTTGAAGGGGCGCAAATGTTTATCGGTAATCGTAATGTCAGTTTTAACCAAGGCCGCAGTAATGATCTGATTGTGATGATGGATAAATCCATGCCAACGCCGCCGTTGGTTAATCCGTTTGATGGTACTGCGCGTATTGCCCACGTATTGCAAGGGGTTGCCGGTTACAGTGAAGATCAAGATTGGTTGGCGGCGCAAGATCAGCAGTGGACCATCGCCGGTGCGAAGAGGTTTGTGGAGGATATGTCCGGTTTGGACCGAACCAGCAGCGTGGACTACAACACATTGACTGATCTGGATTCGCAACATGAGCGTAGCAGTCGTGGTTTGAAGTATGACGCTGAATTGACATTGAACAAGAAATTTAATCAGTGGCTAGGCGAGCATGGCCAAGGCACTGGTATGGGCAAAATAAGTCGTCTAGAACAATTCCGTCAGGCCAATCAAAAACTGGCCTTCAACTTTGCTGTAGGTGGGCGTGGCGCTGATATTCAGGTGACAACCGGTAACTGGAATCTGATGTTCGGTGACCATATCCAGTCGATTCTGGATACTAACTTGGGTTCGCTGTTTGGCCTGATGACGCAGCAATATTCGGCAACCGGCATGGCGAAGACCACTTTTACTTATAATCCACAGGACTTGCCGCGTCAGCTTAAGAATAAACTGATTGGCCGATTAGCGAGTGTACATGCAGATACCACCTTAGCGGATATTTTTGGCGTGAACTACACCGCAGAGGGGAAAATTATTTCCCGCACGGGAGAATCGGTTGATGGTGAGGCGATTCTGCAAGAGATGCTGGAAGTGATTGGGGAATTTAGTGGTGATCAACTGCAAGCTTTCACCGATCCAGAAAAGTTACTTGATAGCTTGGAGGCGGGCATCGATATGGGCGAGGAGGGCGTCAGGTCATTTGCGGAGAGTCATGGTCTGAAAGAGAAAGCGCCTGATGAGAGCCAGGAATCAGGATCTGCGGTGAGTATCAACGGAGAAAATGCTCAGATCAATAATAAACCTAAACCTGCATTTGGTTTTAATTCGCTTAACTTACCTAATTTATTTGCGACGCTGTTCAGCGAAAAGAAGCAGCAAGAAATGAAATCGTTAGTGGTTAACCTGAAAGAAAACCTGACGGCAGATCTGCTTAATATGGAAGAAAAAACGTTTGATTTCCTGTGTAACAGCGGCCATTTGCACGGTGATGGCGATATCCATGTATCGTTGGGGAACTATAACTTCAACTGGGGAGGCGACGGTAAAGATCTTGGCGCTTATCTGGGGGATAACAACAACTTCTGGGGTGGCCGCGGTGATGATGTTTATTACTCACTAGGGACTTCCAATATTTTTTCAGGTGGTGAAGGTAATGACTTGGGCGTCCTGATGGGACGTGAAAACTGGATGTTTGGCGGTAATGGTGACGATACCGCAGTGGTGGCCGGGCGCATTAACCATGTCTCTATGGGGGAAGGCAATGATCAGGTGTTTGTCTTTGGTGAAGGCGGTTTTATTGATGCGGGTAACGGACAGGATTATATCGTCACCTCCGGCAACTATAACCGAGTGGATAGTGGGGAAGGTCAGGATTATGCGGTGATCATCGGCAATAATAATCAGGCCGAACTAGGAGGAGGCGACGATTTTGCCAGAGTATTTGGCAATGACAACCGGATCGATGGTTATTCCGGCAACGATACGATTAAGCTGATGGGCTACCATGCGGTGATCAATGGCGGCGAAGGCGATGATCATCTGATAGCCGCGGCTATTTCGAAGTTCAGCCAATTTGACGGCGGTGAAGGTCAGGATCTGCTGGTGTTAGGCGGGTATCAGAACCATTTTCGGGGTGGCGCGGGTGTGGATAGCTTTGTGATCGGCGAAGAAGTGATTGATAACCGAGTGAACGATATTAATGCAGAAGATATGATTCTGTTTAACGGTGTTGACTGGCAAAATTTGTGGTTCCAGCGCAGCGGGTATGATCTGGTGCTGTCAGTGAATCGCCACACTCAGGACAACACCGCTCTGGGGAAATTTGAATCGGTAGGTTCGGTCACCTTTAATGATTACTTTAATGGCAATCGTGCCAAATTGGTGACTCGGATGAGTGATAAGAACACGTCAGGGGAGCGTGAATTTACCGCACTGTCAGATAATGCGGTGGATTCTTTGATTCAGGCTATGAGTAGTTTTGCCCCGACAGTGGGTGATAATGGTTTTATTGCGGGTCTGGACAGTCAGGCGAAAACGGCTATCACAACGGCGTGGACCGATGTGACGATTGGTAAGGGGAAATTTGCTTAAGGGCAGCAATCTCAGAATCACGTAAATTTAGGCTCGGCTTTTTCGGTTGGAAGGTGTAAGCAATTCATTCCGACACTATCTCCAATAAAAAGCCGAGTGGGCTACGATGCCTTGAATGTTCTATCTGGGAAATCTTTTTGAATTGGTCAACGACCGTTTCTATCAAAAAACGTTTCCGTAACATTATTTTATCCTAGAGTGATAAAGCTTTTATTTTTACATGGTTACGAACACTTGTCACCAGCGTAACCCTTCGTGGGTAAGTTCATCACAAAGTGCCTGCGATAAGTAGCCTTTATCGCCACAAATGCCCCGTTAATCCTTTTGTTAACGCTTTGACAACCTGGCTCATCTGTATTTCTTGGTGTCAGTTTAATCGAGAGGAATTAACCTAACCAGTTGATAATAAAATTAAATTTAAAACCATGAAACCAGCCCATGCTGGTTCTTACACGGTGCGCTATTCCATTAAATACGCGATGGTTAGGGATACGTATGTTCTGATAAACCGTAATTTTGGTCGGAACTCTTGAGTTTTTGCCTTGCGTGACATAAGGAAAGCACTGAGGGGATGAGGACTCTTCTTTTGAGTGTTAACATCCGGGTATAGCTGACTTGGCGGGGAAAAGTTCCGGCAAGATATTGTTTAACATGAAAAAGACAAAAATCTTTAAAGTCACGATAATGGTTCATATGAAATAAAATGAATAGGGTTACCACTTCACTGAGCGAAGGGAATATGAGCGATGATGTTTGAGCAACTTGTTCTTGATGAGTTATTGATACCTGTGGGGGATAAATTGTTGGCAAAAGTCATCAATGTTGCAGTAAAGTTCTTCTAGATTATACATGCCTGAAAATCTCTACGATTTTGCTTTCTTGAACAGAAACTTTGATCGTGACTCAGGCACTTAGTTCCCTTTTTAAATAAACTTCAAGTTAACTTAATTAACTGCTTTAAAATTAATTTGACTATAGAACCATTTCATAATCCCGGCGATGAGGTTTTTAACTTCATTCGAAGTTGATGAAGTTATAGTGATTTCAGTTATAACTTGGCGTTCGTCAGAAAAATAATCTCCATCCTTAGCAAAAGTTTTATAGCTTGTAACTTGAGGGAAAGGGCAAAACTCAGGAATATTGTAAATATAAGAGTTGATTAATTTATTTGGTATAATTATCCATCCGCAAATTGAGTTTGGCTTAATATTGATAGAGTTAAGCTTTTCATTTGACACATTACCAATGTAAGCATTAAATGCGATCTCTTTTGGGTTGATGCCAAATATATTTTCTATCGAGGTCATTACTGGCCCACCGCCTGCACGAGCTGCGATCTCGCATAATTTAAAACTTCCGTCAGAACATAAGAAAACTTCTGCATGAAAAGCAAAATTCACAGGAGAAGGAAGTGCCTCAATGCATTTTCTTACATATTTTATTATTCTATCAAATAGTTTATCCTCAGGTGATAACAAACAACTTGAAATATAGTTTCCATTCTGAAAATCCATGCAATTTGACACATATAATGAAGGCCAAATAAATCTTATCTGATTATTTAGGACAACCCCATCAACATGGTACATTGGGCCATCAACAAATTCCTCGACCATCATATTAATTAACTCTTCGGAATTCCTCTTTAATCCAATATATAAAGAATTATGGAGGTCATTGTCATTTTTAAGTATTGAAATGCCTCGTGCACGTTTAGAAGTTCGGGGTTTTAGTATGACAGGATAATCATGATCCTCAATGAATTCGATAACATCTAGGGCGTTTTTTATCAATGAAAATTTAGGGATGGGAACATTATTTCTTTCCAAAATCTCCTTCATTACACCTTTGTCTCTATATGCTTCTATTGCCTCGACACTTGCACCCGGCAGACCCCATTTCTTTCTTATGTAAGCAGCGGGTAATAAATCAAACTCTCTGACTCCTATAACATAGTCAAAGACCGTTTCTTTTCTCAACTTTTCTGCATAATAAAAAATAAGGTCATCGTTGTCTGGATGTAAACTTTCAATGTCAACAACTTTCTTAAACGATGAAATCACTTCATTGCTCATTAACTTTAATGATTCGGTAGAAGTAATTAAATAGCAATTGTGATCTTTATACCATTCACTTACAGGGTTATAATTAGAGGATTCAAAATCAATAACAAGCAAATTCATCTTACACACACCTTAGCAGTCAGCAGATTTAGGAAAAATATTATCTAACTTAGCCGGAACCCAACTTTCTTTTAACCAAATAATCAGCATGAAAATTGATTCAATTAAACGATACACGAGAAACGAAAACCATAGTGTTTCAATGCCATGATTTTTGAAAAGACAAAGATAAATCGCTAACGGTATGAAAAAAAACCACTGCAATGGCACTGTAACCATTGTCAACTGCCGGTTGAAACCTGCTCCAAACATAGAGAATTTTAATATTTGAGCAAAAACCTCAGAAAAAACAAACAGTACCGTTATTTTAAACAATCCTATATAATTATTTACTATAAAATTATCTTTTATGAATAAACCCATAATATAATGTGGATTTATCAAAATGAAGAGTTGAATAATGAATATTCCAAAGCCTAACTTTACAGCAATATTACCCCATGATTTAGCATCCTTGTATTTATTCGCTCCAAGAGATCGACTCACATAAACCGCAGAGGCCATTCCCATTCCGATTAACGGTGTGATGCTTAGCAACATAAGATTATTGAGAATTGTTATTACTGCCAAAGCGGAGGAATTCATTTGGCTAGCAATAATGAACATGACTGCAAACCCACCCGAAAAGAAGAGTTGTTGTATACCTGCATAGAAAGAAAGTTTTGATATCACACCGATCTGTTCAAAAATTTTAGTAACTTTAAAAAAACGATATTTAGAATCTATAAAATATCCACTGAAATAAAATAAGCAGGCGCCTATGTAAAAAGCACAACATGTCCCCAATCCAGCCCCTCTGATTCCATACCCTAAGGAAACGAGTGTAAAACCTATTAAGAAATTAAAAAAATAAGTAGAGAAGATTATTAATACACTCATTTTATTTTCACCGATCCCGCCATAGTAACCCCGAAAAGCCCTGATAATCCCTATAGCTGGAGCACCTAACACTAGAGTTTGAAGGTAAGTTATGCAGTTAGAAGCTAAAACTTCATCATGAATAAACAGTGTTATGAATTTTGGGACAAAAAAACCTAAACCTACGATTAATATACCTAAGACTATAGCAACAAATATTGCACTATGAAGCGCATTAATACCTTGATTTATTTTTCCAGCGCCAATGCTCTTACCAACTACAGTTTGAACGCTTATGGTTATACCAGTTACACAACTGGTCATTATCGAGAAAATAAACCCGCAAAGACCAACAGCGGCGATGGCATTCATGCCGATCTTACTTACAATGAACATATCAATAATGCTATTTAAGCTTTGTGAAAGCATAAGCAAAATAAAAGGGAAGGCAGTAATTAAAACTTGCTGATATGGTTTTAAGTTGATTCTGCTATTCATTTACATCACCAGATTGCTTTCCTTCAAAAGAAGTCAGATCTAATAAAAACAAAAGGCAATCGACATCTTTTTTATTGCTTACTGATGCTCGTATCCAACCTGGGAGTCCAAAAAGACCACAATCACGAACCATGACTCCAAATTTTTCTGCCTTTATAAGAAAATCAGTATTTCCCATAGGGGGTTTAAAGCATATAAAGTTAGTATAGGATGGTATATATGTCACTTCAGACTTACTAAATGATAATTCAATAGTAGATATTAACTTTCTTACTGTTCTTACATTGATGGATAAAATATCACTGGTAAGAACTTCAGAAGCCATCCTTTGAGCGAAACGGTTTATTCTAAATGGCAAGGCGAGAGCAGTTAAGGAGACAGCATGAATTAAATCTTTAGGGCCTATCGCAAAACCCACCCGTAATCCAGCAAGGCCATATGCTTTTGAAAAAGTCCGCAATACAATAGCCCTTCCACCATTCACTATATATTTTAGAATAGAGTTCTTATTTTCATCAGAAAATTGAATATAAGCCTCATCAATGATGGGGATAACTCTTTTATCATTCATTACCTCAATGAAATAGATAACCTCATCTAGGCTTACTATACTTCCAGTCGGATTATGAGGGTTGCATAAATAAGCAAGAATAACATCGCTAGTAATATTTTTCTGATAATTAGCAATACTACACTTCATATCATTTAAAGGAGCGTATATAACATTTCCCCCGACAATTTTTGCTGATGTCTCATAACCGGGAAATGTGGCCTCACTGGTCAATATAGTCTTTTTGTTTTTTAAAAAAGTTAAACTTAAGAGAAGAATTATTTCATCTATACCATTTCCTAAAACTACCATGTCGGGTGAAACTTTACAGTGATAGGATATTTTATTTTTTAGATCTGTATTGCTTGGATCTGGATAGATACTAATCTTCTTAAATTCATTTAAAAAAACATGATTAAGATTAAGCAAGTTATTGCTATCACTTTCGTTCAAATGCAGTCGATGAGATATATGGGTATCACTGGTGTTGAAATCCATATTTTTACTCATTTCAAACCTCCTTGTAACCATATAATATGCCAAAGCAATAACATCCCTTACTAGCCTTTCTTGTAATGAATTGATGCTCTATTCCTGCTGGTACATGAATAACACTAGGAGAATAGTATGTTTTTGTTTCTCCATTTATTGTTACATCAATGATAGCTTCGTTTGGCTCAGGAGAAATTAGGAAATATATTTCATCAACTTCATGTTTGTGTAATGCGGCAACAGGTTTATTCACTAACTCTGATATATCGCCGCCTGCAAGCTCGAAGGGTACACCCCCAAACATTTCTTCAGTTATAAAAAAGGGAACCTTATTCTCATGACCTGCGACAGATTTCATTACCGGCAGATCTTGCACGCAATTATAAAAATCCATATAAGCCTCACTTTAGAGTGAAAAGGTAAGTATTAGGAACATTCAAATATTGAATTTTTTCAATTTCAAAACCAGCTTTGGAGAAGAAATCTATGTACTCTTCTTTCTTGTAAATCTTTATATTCATAAAGTGATGCACAAATTCAAAACCATAAGTAAATATGGGCGATTCTTTGGTGATTGTATTTTCATCTGACACAAAGGTATCTGCCAAGAGAAACCTTTTTGCTTTTGGGAAAGTCTTTTGTAATTTTCGAAGAACGTCTACGGGATCTTTGATGTTAAATAAATCATGCAGCATCATGAAGGAAATTACTGTATCAACAGTTTCGAATGTAGCTATTAATGAAGCATCATAGGCGGCCTCCATTACGTTCTGATTAACCACGCAAATTCTGTCATCCATAGAGTTATTTCTTATATTAATTTCAGCAGCTTTAATAGCTTTGGCGCTTACATCAATACCTAAACCCGTTACTTTGTTAAAAATCTTACAAATGTCTATTAAAGCTCCAGCTGCACCACAACCTAAATCTACTATTTTACTTATATTTAGTCTTTTTAATTCATTAACTATTGTATTCCACATATATTCACGATTTGCTTGCCGAGACCCTAATGCTACGTTAGCTCCATCAATCAGATTATATAATGAATTATTTTTCTCATCTTTGAGGTCTGTAAAGTTTCGCATGAAATTCCCATAGCCGCCTATAGACCAAGTGAAAAATCCAACATTCCTCCTCATATCCATGCCTAATGGAGTCAGGCTAATTTTCCCATCATCAGAATCAACAAAAAAACCAAATTTTGTTGAGAATGAAATAAGAGATTCAATTATTTTTATTTTTCGGTTATCAAAAATTTTTTCTTTCAGAATGGACTTATCGAATGAAGAGTTACTTCCGAATAATTCAAATACACCTTCTTTCTCAAGGTGATAACATAGGTTAGAGCCAATATAACCATTAAATAAATTTGATGCCAACATAGCACTTTTCCTTAATCATTGCATATAATATCAATTGAAAAAGCTAAAGCATTGCACAACAACATGGTACGGCCGATAAATAATCACATTGTTCTACAAATCTATATTGTAACAGTCTGGAGTGGGATAAATTAGGAAGGAAATAAAAGTAGTAGATATTGTCTTTTATTTATTAAAAAATTACGATTCCTCGCACTATTTATCCAATTCCATCTTGGGTATTGATACATTATAAGTATAGAAATGTAAAGTTTTTTATTAGTTAAATCATGTCATGACGTATGGTGTTGATGTAATTTGTTGATAATAATAGATATTTTTTTGGTTATTGTCATTGAGATTGGCAGTTTTTCTTAACGAACGGGTGATCAGGGTTAATGAGCTGTTCTTGATTTAGTGGACCACTACACTTAAAAGTCGTTATGAAGAACTTGGAACAGATTTATCAAGCTATCACGGAAGAAGCGGCCAGCAGGCACTGGAGATTTTCGCTGAAGTCTGGGATTAACGTTACCCTCAAATTAGCCGTAGCTGGCGGGAAAGCTGGATAATACCGTTGCATGATTGGCGTATAGCGATGAGTCATTTTATAATTGAATTTGGTGACTACTTAAACCGTCACCTTTAAATAAAAGGGTGATTACGCAAAACCGTAAACAAGGTCAGTTTTATTTGTTAATGATTTTATTAATTCTTTATTATTGCTTTAATATTAAATTTAGGATTTTGTTATTAAATGGAGTTAATTACAACGTTTAATTGTTTTTACTGTGGGGTTATATTGTTTTTTATGATAATATTAATGAGTTGATTTATTGTCAGTATGCTGATTTTGGTTATGTATTAAAATGGCAATGTTAAAAATAATATAAGTTTAAAATGCAATTAATTAATATGTCAAGGATGTAAAAATATAGAATAATAACTTTATCCTTGTTTACACATTCTTATCTCTAGCATATATTTGGTTTTTTTTCATAAAACCAATACGATTAAATTAGTTAATGATTTGTTAATTTATAAGATTGAATTTAATTTCTAAGTTGTATTAATTTATACAGTATAAAATATATGACAGATTTAAATTGAAAGTTATTGAATCGTTATTGTTATCTGATAGAGGAAAATTTTAAAAAAGTCAGAATAACAAGTAGTACAAATATAATAAAGGAATAATGTGATGAATACAGACACTTATTTATTTCTTAGCACAGAGAACATCAAATATAGTGAACAATTCTATGAAGCATATACCGACTATCCTCAGCCTATTAATAAAAATTGGCCTAACCTTCCGGCCGATTTCCAAAGACATATTGATGATGTGATTAATTTGAATGGTTATTTGTATTTTTTCAAAGGATCACAGTATCTTAAATTCGATATATCATGACGCACCTCTTTCTTAACTTTCTGGTCCCGAATAGGAATTTATTTTTGCTGGCCTCTAAGGGACCTGTCAGCTCCGATCTTAGAACTCAGGTCAATATCCACTCATATTGCGATATTGTATTCTTCCTGCATAGATTGTCTTACGAACTCCGCAAATGGCTTCACATTCTTTCCTACCGAGGCTGATTCTAACGCTGATAGATACTGAGTTCTATTTTTGAGTTTAATCACTGTCCAAGGGTATCCTCCGATTACCAGCAAGAAATTCATTAAGAATCTGGCGGTGCGGCCATTACCATCGGGAAACGGATGAATGTAACCCAGAAAAAGATGCCCCAAGATAGCCTTTACCACAAAGTGTTTCTCAGTAGCGATCAACTCTTTTAGTGCTTCCATACAGTCCATCAATTGCTCGCTGGAGGGCGGTACATGCATTGAAGTGCGGATATAGATTGGTCCTTTGCGAAATCCCGCCAAATCCAGTCTGTTGATAATTCCGGCATCGACACAGGGATTGAACAGCGCAGTGAACCAGTCAGTCAAGCCAACATCGATCAGATAGTGGATATCCAAGCCTTCTTTATCTTCATGTGCCTCACGCAGTAGCTCTTTCACCTTGTTGAAGGCATCGTAATAGCCTCTGGCGGCCAGCGCATCCTTCTGCTCTTTGTCCCTTTGGATGGTATCCGGCGACCAGTCACCTTTAGACAGGCGCTCGATTAATTCTGGTGTAACCTTGTAGCCCTCGATGGATAGTGAGTTGTAGGCATCGCTTATGTAGAGACTGCTCATCATGGCGTGTGTTTCTTCGATTGAGCGCTCAAAGAAGTCAAAGGGGGGGGGAAAGTCATCAAATACCTCGATGACTTCTTGTCTCATCTCCTGCCACAGGAGCCTAACGCGAACTGCACTTGGGGATTCTCCACGACTACCACCTACTATTATCGGAATATGGTCAAATGGGTTAACTTGCTTAATACCTTCAAAACCGGCTCCCTCCATGATGGTTTGTAGTTTCCGGCTTTCGGCCCTCATCTTTAGCTGCTGGTAGGCGCCAATTAGTCTATTTCCTGAGGCAACATTCTTGATTGTCAGTACTGCTTCTGAAAGCAGACTCAGATCAGCATTCCTGAGTGCTAGCTGAATGCTTATAGGGTTGGCTCTGAAAGTTTGTGGGCCAGTTTCAACGAGTGCGCTTTCCAACGAATGAACATTTATACCGTTTACTTTGACAGTCTTACAGGGAACCCTTCCCTTGATGATCACCATACTCATGTTGTTAGGCAGGTTAAGCGTGCGAGGCGTTGTGTCTGAGGTGTAGACGATTATCTGGTTTGGTAAAGCATTGTTTGCTGTATGTAAATCAAGAGAGGATTCGGGACTTAGCCAGTAATCATCTCCGAAGATACTTTCGACGTACTGTCCAACGAAAGACCAGATGGATTCATACCAAAGTACTGAATCACCCGCTTTTTCAGTCGTGAGATCTGCATCCAGGAGATACCATCCCCTGATGATTTGCTTGAAATAGCCTTTATTGACCAGAAGTGTGCGTTGTTTATCAGTGATTGACTTAGAACTCAGCACGTTGCCCACGGCCGCATCGCTTGCAGCTCTCAGCGCTTCTGCCAACCTTTCGTTTCCAGTTTTTGCCATGTCTTTCTTCCAGCAGATGTTCAAGTATTAGCTAATACGGGAATACAATATTAGCTATTACGATATTGAATTACTAGCTTTTACGAGCTTGCATTATTAGCTATTACGCACTTGCATTATTAGCTGTTACACTCAAATACAGTGAATCTGAGTCCTACTAACTGATTGTTGATGGTCAATATGAGGCAAAGGCCAAACAGATTGTTGGGGATTTTTTATAACTCCTTAGATCGCTTGAGCCGGATTGAGTTCCTTCAAAGTGCTCGACTATTTTGCAAAGTGATTCAGGACAAATTAACCCTAATATTAATAACAGTACTCTTTACTACAAAGTTATTAATTTTTTTATTTAATGTTACAGATCGCATTTTTGTGAATAAAAGAGACGCTATTATGCATTAGTGAAATTGCTTAACGACGGGTAAAGATAATGCTCTCTTTGTCTGCATAACGATGAAACTTGTCATTCAATTCTAATAATTACTATTCATTCAGAGGTCTTTATGGGCAGTACCGGAAGTGTCAGTGCGTGGGAGGAGGCGTTATTAATTGCCGCTATTCAATATCCTGTTCCCGTCATTAAGGGGCCTGAAGATATTCAAGTTCAGGTGCAACAGATTTGTAAAACAATGGATTCAACTAAATCGGGTTATCCTGATTTGGATCTTATTGTATTTCCTGAATATTCCGCTCAGGGATTAAATACCAAGATCTGGACCTATGATGAAATGTTATTATCGTTGGACGGTCCAGAAGTGGATTGTTTTCGTCAGGCTTGTATTCGCAATAATATTTGGGGCGTGTTCTCTGTAATGGAACGTAATGAAGATACGTTGCAGCCACCTTATAACACCGCGATCATTATTAACAACAACGGTGAAATTGCATTGCATTACCGTAAGTTGCAGCCTTGGGTGCCGATTGAACCTTGGATGCCGGGCAATTTGGGTATGCCGGTCTGTGAGGGGCCAAAAGGTGCGAAGCTGGCGGTGTGTATTTGTCACGATGGTATGTTTCCTGAATTGGCACGCGAAGCCGCCTATAAAGGCTGTAATGTTTTTATCCGTATTTCCGGTTATTCTACCCAAGTTAACGATCAATGGATCTGGACTAATCGCACTAATGCCTGGCAGAACTTAATGTATACCGTATCGGTTAATCTGGCAGGCTATGATGAGGTTTTTTATTATTTCGGTGAAGGTACAATTTGTAATTATGACGGTAACGTTATCCAGCAAGGCCAGCGTAATCCGTGGGAAATTGTCACCGCTGAATTGTTCCCGCGTCTGGCAGATAAGGCTCGTGAGAATTGGGCATTAGAGAACAGTATTTTTAATCTCGGTTGCCGAGGTTATGTTGGTAAACCTGGCGGAGAGAGAGCTAATTATTTGACTTGGGTGCGCGATTTGGCAAACGGTGAATATAAATTGCCTTGGGATGAAAGCATCCGTATTCGTGATGGCTGGAAATATTACCCAGAAGGTGTGAAATTGGGGCCATTGCCGAAAATTGATAAGTAAATAGATAGGTTGATAATATAACACCATAGAAGTGCTGCGATGCTGCTATTCTTTCCATCCTGTGTAAGCTTAAAGCATAGTGGAAAAGTGGTGAGTTTGGCGTTCTTCTGGTATGAAAAGTATTGTGGAAATATAGGATATAATGATTATCGGATTGGTCAGTGATATTTTACTTCCCATTATGTCCTATATTTATTGATTTGAATTATTTTTTTTGAAATCGAAAATAGTATAAATATTTTATTGAATAACTATTATAGTAAGGTGATTTTTTTATTATATTTTTATTAATCCCATTGTGTTTATTAGTTTAACATTAATTTATTGAATGGATTAATCATCTATATGATGATTGAGAATAGTTTTAATTTTTGTATAAATTGGATATATAAAATCTAAGTTTAATTGAATTGAGATATATATGGTGGATTGAAATAAAATGATTTTTTAAAAACGATTAAAGTAAAATATATTTTAGGTTGGATGATTCATCGTGATAGGCCATAGTGTAATTCTATTCATCAAACATCTAATCATCATGATGTTTGATTGAATACTCCTATACCCTATGGATTTCAAGATGCATCGCGGCGGCAAGGGAGCGAATCCCCGGGAGCATAGATAACTATGTGACCGGGGTGAGTGAGTGCAGCCAACAAAGAAGCAACTTGAAAGATGACGGGTATATTTTCTATTGAAAAGGTAATCACATATGGCAAATAAAATAGAATCACGCATTAGCTATAAAACGCTATTTAACGATAACCAAGATCTCTATTGTTTTCCCGGTTTACCTGAAGCTAATGATGGCCCTTTGGCTTATTTGGTCGATCTGTATCAACAATCCTGCTTGTTTGAAGAAGATGCCGATAAAAAGAGTGCCCGGCTTCTCGGCCAACGACGGCCAGATATTGAAAAATTACTGCTTGATGGCATAAATCTCAATCAAACCAGTAAATCATTACCCCTTGTTGTTGAAATTCTTGCCGAAAAAGTCAAAGCATATCTCAATAACGACCAACCTTTGACGGGTTCGCTGGCCGATATTTATTACCCACTTTCGCTGCCATTCCATTTTCCACTCCAGCAAACGACAGCCGTACTGGCGGAAAAACAGATCTCATTACTGGATCTGATTCAACAGGCCGATAGCAAATATCCCAATTTTATCGATGACAATCTGAGTGTGGATTCGCTGCAAACGGCCATGATGGTTAGCAGTACCTTGGCGCCCAAACTGCAAGCCTTGCTGTTGGAAACATCACAAAGCGGCCAAAAAGATTTCTTCGATAACTACTACGGTCTCAAAGGCGATGCAGCCGATGCAGCACTCTCTTTATCTCGCCTCACGGTGTTTACCCAACAAACCGGGCTAAGTTCCCAACAAGCTGAACGCCTGTTTGCCGTTAATGGCATATCAAAAGCGGAAGAGAACGAGATATACAGTACCGTCACTTATTCCGCTAATGTCATCAAACCCGACAATGTGGATAAACGGTTTCCTTCCGGTGCTAACTATGCCGCTTCCTATATCAATGCGGGTCAAGCTCCCGCGCTTTATCTGGAAAAATTCGAGAATAAAGACACCGCCAAAAGCGTTATCCTAATCTCAGACGTCAGTACTGATAACTTTGACCGTATCCAACGTTTCCTGCATCTGCAAAAAGCACTGAAACTCTCTTATGAGCAACTGGATCTGTTACTGGCAACCGCACGACAAGCAGAAAAACAGACCGGTTTTGTTATCACAGAAGCAACCATCCGCACATTGGGCGTCTTCCTGCATTTCCGGCAAGAGTACAACACGACCGCGGAACAGTTTGCTGCCTTTATCGGCCAGATAACGCCTTATGCTCTCGGTAATCAACTCTCCTTCTTTGACAGGATTTTCAATGCGCAAGGGCTGTCAAAACAGGCATCCTCTTCCTCTGTGCTTGTGCTGGATAATCGTGAATTTGACCCAATGATGACCGAAGGCCCAGACGCTTTAATCGTTAATCAGCTATGCAAAGGTCTGAATATTGATGATGAAACATGCCAAATTCTGCTAACGCTCGTGATGTATGTTCAGGGGTTGAAGAAACCCCAATGTTCACTGAATGTCGTTTCCGCCCTGTATCGCTTGGTAGCATTGCCTCGTCAGTTACGCATGTCAGTTAAAGAGGGTTTGGGGCTACTCGTCATATTGAGCCGTGATAATAACAATTATCTGCAACAGCTAGCGGGTATTCCAACATTGGCGCAAGATGCCAAGACCATTGATATCCTTGATGTACTTATCGCGGTCACGAATGCGGCACAGTGGATTCAGCGCCATAATTTATCTCCCCTGTCGCTGAACACGTTACTCACCCCTTATCAATCTGACGGCAATGTGACGGTTGATATTGAAAATATTGATTGGATTAACAAAGTCAGAACTGTCATCCCCGATGCGAGCGATGCGTTGCTGAGCGAAGATAAAATTGCCGCTGTCATGCAAGACTTTCAGGCGAAGAAAACGCCGATCCAGTGGATGAATGAGCTTAATCAACTGATAGGGGAATTAGGTGTTGTTTTGGTTCAAGTCGTTTCAGACGATGATCAAAAAGCCTTAAGCGACAAAGTGAGCGGAATTCTCCAAAAATTAGCCCAAGATGATGCATGGAAACAACAAGGGGATACCTGGACACAGGAGCTAACGACCTTGATAGGCAACGCCTTTATTGCCCAACAGGATCTAATAATTAATGCTATCGCCCATGTCTTTGATATTGAGGATTCACTTGCGCTGCCACTATTACGATGGACGGGAAATAGCAACGCTGACTTTCTGAATAATACCATTGCATTGGCTCGCCGTTCCGGTTCTCAACAACAAACAGAGCAAGCGCTGACCACATGGTACGATCTCAACCGTTATGTTGAGATTTGCAAGTTATTCAAGCTGAAAGATACAAGCGTTACAGCATTAGTGAATTACTCTGCTTGGTTCAATCTCCAGAAAGATAACCAACTTCGCCCCCTTGATTTGACTTTCCTCCATCGCTTGAGCCGTTATAGTGATTGGCTGAATTTATTACCCGCCAATAAAACAGAAGTTGATGTGATCTACTATCTGTATCAAGCCGGTCAAATTGGGCAACAACCGTCTGACGCCACGGTTTGGAGTGCTGAACAAGCTGCCACAAATTTGGCCGAATTAATTGGCTGGTCAAGTCGAGAGATTCTGAGAATAACCAGCGATTTTAATCTGAAAATGGCACAGAATGTCGTTGACGTTAGTACCGTCATGCGTCTAAAAGCACTGGCCGAAAAGAGTCAAGTATCTGCCCAGCCATTACTAGATATCGCCAAACTGACCACAGCATCCAGCTATGATCATTGGTATCAAGTCAGCAGCGCTTTATTTGCCGCCACCTCTTCCGAAGTACAATCCAAGCTAGGCGGTTCACTCAATGAACGCTGGCGTGATTCGATGGTCGAATATCTGTTACGGCGCTGGGCGCCTTCCAGCGATTCCTCATCGGATATCACGACTGTTGAAGATCTTTCAAACTATTTCCTGACCGATATATTGGTGGCTAAAGAAGTTGATACCAGTAGAGTCGCTTTTTGCATTGCCAGCCTACAACGCTATCTGTTCCGTCTCTTTTCCCGGATGGAAACCGGCTATGAGGGACAAATCATCAGTGATGAACGAACCCAGTTCTGGGAGAACTTTCTGAATCAATATAATCGTTGGCAAGCTTGGCAAAGGCAAAGAAACTTCCCGGAAAACTTTATCTCCCCCGCCAGCAGGCTGCGTAAAACTAGCGCCTTTACCACGCTGGAAAACGATTTGGGTCAATCACGTTTGAACAACAATATGATCCAAACAGCTATTCTGCATTATCTGACCGAATTTGAACGGATCAGCAATTTGCAATTGATGTGCGGCTATATCGACGGTACTGACCCTAAAAACGATAGTTATCACTTTATCGGTAAAAGCAATGTCGAACCTATAGAGTATTACTGGCGCACACTGGATATTAAGCTGCGTGATAACAACGATGTCATTAGCCCACTGGCGTGGAGTGAATGGGAAAAAATCACATTGTCTTTATCCGGAACCATGCTGGCAATCCGGCCTATTGTGATTTCTGGCCGTCAATATGCAATCTGGGTTGAGCGTGAAGCAACGCCATTGATGGGGGTAGATCAGAAACCCACCGATTATCGCGCCATTAATGTGAAATTTACCTTCAAACAAAGCAATGGTGAATGGAGCGCCCCCAATCTATTACTCCGCTTGGATGGTAGAGATGCCAACGGTGAATATCCGACACAAGATGGGCAGCGCGTTGCTGATAAAAATAACTCTTACTTGAAAGATGAAAAATATAAGCCTGGGTTGATAGCTATGGTGGATGTACAACTACAAGTGGACGGAGACCAATGGATGGGGGTTTTATTGTACGACTCCGAAAATAAAGATAGCAACAAGTGGGAGAAAAACAAAGATTATTACCTTGAATTGCGCGACTTATTATTGCTGGATAAGAAGTCCTTGACTCAAGAGAATGAAAAAACGCTTGTTACCACGTGGTATAAGTTGTTCAGCAATCCAGACACATTACAACATCATTATGCAGGTACAGCGAAGTTTCTCACTATAAAAGAAACCGAGGAGGAAACGAAGAGTAGTTATTATTATATTAAACCGCATAAATCTTCTTTTCTGCAATTAGAGGGCAAAGTAGGCAGCGGAGGAACTAATCTTCTGTTAACTTGCAGAAACACATTGGTTAAACGCTATCAGTTAGCATCATCAAGCCCTAATAAGTTTCCCTCCAAAGAACTTTTTTGGGGAATCAATACTAAGAACATTCAAATGCAAGTCGAAATTCCTGCCAGTGATACAGCAATAAAAACGTTTAAATTTGGTTGGTACGGAGAAAATGCACCAACGGATGTTTTTATTATCAGCTATGATGAAACACAACTTTTTAAGTTATTACCCTCTGAATGGAAAGATAATAAAATTACCAAAAGCCACGATTTTTCATGGATCGGTAGCGGTGCATTTCAGGCCAGTACACAATGGAATCTCAGTGATAAAAACCTGTCACTCTCCATTGAGGGAGAGAATATTTCCTTACGTAAAGAGATATACAAAATCCAAGATGGTTGGGAATATTTACCATCTGTTCTGATCTTCAGAACATACCCACAAGGTGAACAATACGCCAGCCAAAAATTACCACTAGATGGTAACGCAGTAATACAAGATATCATTTTTAATCTTGAACCAAATATCAATACCTATTTTTTTAGTTTAGTCGCAGGATTAATTGAATCAGAAAATAAACCACAAGTTATCGAGAATATATACGAACTCACGATCGAAGAAGGTGATAAAATTCCTGCCATTACGTTGAAAAGAAATACAAAGCAAGTTCAATATCTAGATATAACCAACCTGAAATTCAAATCTACCGCCATTAGATTAAACACATTATTTGGCAAACAACTGGTTGCACGAGCGACGCAATCCATTGACAAGGTATTGGCATGGGAAACTCAATCCTTGCTTGAGCCTGCGTTGGATAACGAAACTTCACCGACAAAAGTCGATTTTAATGGCGCTAACGGGCAATATTTCTGGGAACTGTTTTTCCATCTTCCTTTCCTAATCTCTTCCCGACTTTGTGAAGAGCAGCGTTTTTATGATGCACGCCGATGGTTTATCAATTACCTGTTTGACCCTTATAACAATATTCTAATGTGGAATTCCCGCGCCATTGTCGAAAATGGCAATGATCTTCCTCCAATAATGAGAACGGCCGATCCTGATACTATCGCTTACAACCAGCCCGTCTATTATCAGAAAGCCCTATTCCATTTCTTAATCAATTTGTGGATACAAGAAGGCGATAACCTCTACAGACAACTGACCAGAGATAGCCTGAACGAAGCCGGTCTGTGTTATCAACAAGCCCTGCAATTACTCGGCGCATTACCGGAAGGTTTGGATGCCAGTCATTGGCGTCCGGATACCTTGGAAAAGGTCAAAGCAAAATTGAAACCCAAGGTACGTGCGGCTGAAAATTTATTTAAATCCCCGTTCAATGAAAAACTGGTTGAATTTCAAAAAACGTTGAACACTCGGCTCTATAACTTGCGTCATGGCCTAACTCTGGATGGCAAAGTACAACCGTTGCCACTTTATGCTAGTGCCGCGAGTGCAGAGAGCTTGACGCAAAGAAACGCAGGCTATCTCACCAGCGGGCTGAACAATATGCAGCAGCAGATCCCCCCTTATCGCTTCCCATTGATGTTAAAAAGCGCAAATAGCGCGGTAAAACAATTAATTGAAATGGGACATTGGTTACTTCATATCATAGAAACTGAAGTTGATGCCGAAAAGGACGTGCTGGTACAATCGCAAGCGCTCCGGTTATCTGCTTTTACCGTGGAACTGCAACAACAAGCCTTGCAACTTGCGCAAATGGGGAAAGCCACACTAGAAGTCAGCAAAAAAATGGCAGAGGAGCGCTACCAACATTATCACGCGCTATATGAAGAAAATCTTTCTGCTTTGGAGATTTCAGCCATCAGCATGAAAGTGGCATCAGGAATATATAAAATGTCGGCCGCTCCTTTCCTTGTCGCCAGCACGATACTGGAAACCATACCCAATATTTATGGTCTGGCAGTTGGGGGAGCAAAGCTCGAAGCGTCTGTCAAAAACGCAGCTATCGTTGCCGACCTTTTTTCTGATGCATTAGGCAATGTTGCTGACAGGTTGCAAGACGGAGCAGAATATCAACGCCGTCGCCAGGAATGGGAAATTGAGTACAAGCAAGCTCAAAGCGAAATCAATATCATTGAGATGCAATTAAAAGAGCAGGAATTGCTAATCAAAAGTTCTCAAATCGCCCTGCAAGAAGCCCAAGCACAGCAATCCGCTGCCCGTGAGCTGTATGAGTTTATAACATCCGGCTTTCTGGTTGTCCCGACCTATAAGTGGCTGATGGGACGTCTCGCAGCGCTGTATGCGCCAGCCTATGATGCGGTACTTTCCATGTGTTTGATGGCGGAAAGAAGCTGGCGGTATGAAGTCGGGGATTATCAGCGGCAAGGTTTTATCAAAACCTCGGGGTGGAATGATTCTTACCAGGGTTTGCTGGCAGGGGAATCTTTGCAGCTTGATCTATTACAAATGGAAAGCGCTTGGTTACAACGCAATGAACGCCGTTTGAATATCAATAAAACCATCTCGCTCAGTAAATTGCTGTCAGACAATGGGTTGAAAACTCAAATCATTAATAAAAAGGCGGTGAGTTTTACGCTGGATTCTAAACTGTTCGACACGAATTATCCCGGACATTATCTACGCCAGATTAAGCGCATTTCCGTTTCGATATTGGTAAACGCACTTAGCCCTTACCCTGCGTTACCGACGGAGATTAGCGCCATCCTGACACAAACCAGCAGTTTCACTTTAACCAGTACCGATATTGATGGAGTAACCTGGCTTTATGACCCAACCAGAAATAGCGGAAGCGATAAAAATATTGTGAAGAATCTGCGTGCTCAACAGCAAATTGCCCTCTCTTCTTTAAATGAAAAAGATGATGGTGGTGTCGCTAAAGAGAACTGGCTATGCACCCTGATGTTTGATGATGATCGCTATCTGCCTTTCGAAGGAACAGGAGCCATTTCAACCTGGACATTGGAATTCCCCGATCAGTCTGTGATTGATGTCCTGGTTCCCAACCTTTATACATCGCAGTTGAAAGATATTCAGATTCATCTTCACTACACTGCGTTAGATGGTGGTAAACCATTTGCCACAGCAGTAAAAGGTAAAATGAAGAATGGGTAAGTTGGTGCCCGGGAGAATAAATTATCCAAGACCTCGTTAGCAGTCAGAGCAGGGAGTTTTTCCTGCTCTGTACTATCAGTCTATACCCTATGGATTTCAAGATGCATCGCGGCGGCAAGGGAGAGAATCCCCGGGAGCATAGAGAACTATGTGACCGGGGTGAGTGAGTGCAGCCAACAAAGAAGCAACTTGAAAGATGACGGGTATAAATCTAATTCCTTGAGCTTCCCTTTTCTGGTTCTTAACTGAGAGATAGATTCCAGAAGACGATTCGCGTTGGTTGGTGATCTCATCAAATAAGCTGTTTCTTGCAAAGATTCGAAATCAGTTAATGACATAAGTATGCAACTTTCGCCATTTTTACGAGTGATAATCACTGGGCTACAATCGTTCACGACATTTGTCATCGTTTCAGAAAGGTTTTGTTTTGCTTCTGAGTCAGTTAACACTTTCATTTATCCTACCTATGCCAAGAAATAACCTGAAAAATACAACGAAGTGCCCATTGTTCGTACAACATACTGTACGGTTGTTTTTGTATCTTGCAAACTTCCAAGTTCGTAATTTGTGGTAGCTGAGCTATAGCGGTCATTATCAGATTAACTAAGGTGTCATATGTACAACTTTGACAAATACAAATATAAGGAGCAAAACGTTATCCGCCGAAAAAATGCAGGTTTCGTTCTTTCTGTCGAAGAGAATGAGCGTGTTGCACGGCTGATTCGTGTGTTTGATGCCGCAGTACAACTTTTTGGCGGAAATAAGAATGAAGCATGGACATGGTTAAAAAGCCCTGTTAAGAGCCTTGGTGCAGTCACTCCGATGTCTCTTATTGCAACTGAAAGCGGCGCACTTGAAGTGTTAGATCTCATCGGGCGTCTGGAGCATGGGGTATTCTCATGATTTCTTTATAGAATTAAGAAAAATCATTCTCCTTCTTTAACCTCTCTTTTCTACATTAATGCCCAGTCAAATGTGAACTGGGCATTTTTTTAACGTCAGGATAGAGGGCAGGTTTACATTAAATAGAATCGATATTAATTATTTCAAATTATTATTATTTTAAATATATATTATTGTAAATATATATTATGTTTGTGAAATTAATATTATTCGTGAAAATATATTTTTGGTATTTTAATAAAGAAAAAATAAATAATTGATCATAATTAGTGAAACGTTATATCTTATGTGAAAGAAAGAGGTTTTCTGGGTTAAATATTGTTTTTGAATCTTGGTTTTATTTGAAAGTATCTGTCTATACATCAGTTTAGGTATTTTTTGATTTTAAAGTTTTATGGTGCGTTTTTTATGAATAAATTGTCTTTTGAGTAAAAGTATGTCCAAAAGATTTGTACAAATTCTCTCTAATCTGTATATCAGCAGGAGAGCTGCTTACCTTATATTCCGTGTGCTGAGAATAAAATTGCCGGATGAATAAAATAATGATGGAGTAGCATTTTCCTGCACTCAGTATTTTAAATAAAGCTTAATCGTTGAGCCGGAATATCTGTTTTTTCGAAATGATCATATTCCATGATCACCGCTTTAACGTTGCTAACAATATGTTATTTGGTCTCTTTTTATCATGAAGAGACTAAAGGATTTGTATTGTTAAAAAAATGAGACATTCAACCTAACCATTATATCTGTCGAGTACGGTTTTAACTTCTATTAAACTAAGGGATTGTTTATGGGGAAATCATCAAGCAGGAGTGCGGAATATTTCTTTACCGGGAATTATTTCGCTGATGACAATGATAATGACATTGATGCCATTGGATTTGGTGGCTACATTTATGCTCGCGGAGGAAATGACCATATTACGTTAGGGTCGATTGCTGCCAAAGTCTATACCGGCACAGGTAATGACACGGTAGTCGGTGGCGCGGCATATTTATCTATTGAGGATTCCACCGGTAATCTGACAGTAAAAGGTGGCGCGGGTTACACCGATATTGATAAAAATGGTGATGGTAATGTTTCATTTTCCGGCGCTGCGGGTGGCGTTGTTATGGATCACACCGGTCATCACGGTGATCTGGACTTTACCGGTGCGGCCATTTATAACGAAATGAACCGTGACGGTCTAACGGGTGATATGAGCTTCAATGGTTCTGGCGGCTACAATAAATTATGGCACGGAACCAATCAGGGCAATTTATTCTTTGATGGCGCTGGAGCGGGTAACAAAATTGACCGCACTTGGTATGATAATTACCACGGAAGTCGTGGCGATGTCACATTTAATGGCGCAGGTGCAGCAAATAGTATTAGCTCGCGGACAGAGCTCGGTAATATTGTTTTCGAAGGTGCCGGGGTTGACAATCATATTGTACGTAAAGGTAAAGAGGGTGATATTACCTTAAGCGGTGCTGGGGCATCGAACCGAATTAAACGTATTCGCCAAAAGGAGGATGTTTACGTACAGACCCGTGGTGATATTTCTTTCGAGGGGGCAGGTGGTTATAACAAGATTTATTCTAATATTGCACATGGCAATATCAATTTCTCCGGTGTCGGAGCCTACAACCAAATATCAAGAATAGGTGTCAATAATAGCCTCCGTGATGAGGCGCTGGAATATGCTAAGGCTAAAGATATTGTATTAACGACAGCAACGATGGGCGGAACTTGGATTCAAGAAGCCCGGCAAGTGACAGGTATTAAATCAACGACTGAACCTGATACTTATCTCTTTGCCTTTGCTGACGAAATGTATACGAAAATCAGCAAAATTCAGCTCCAAAATGATCCCGAAACCGGCAAGCTCAATTATTACGCCACCTCTTGGTATAAGGAGGGTAATCACCTCAATGGTCTAGCTTCAACGGAGATTTCTTCCGGTAATGGATTTGTCGATATCAACATCAATGATGCTTACCGACTTTTCAATTTAATGGTTGAACATCATCAGCCGGTGACTATTCATGCCGTGGAAGAGGGGTTATCTGAAAACGAGTGGATTATTTATGCGAGTGGGACAACGGTTAAAGCGGAAGATATCACCCTCTCTGATGCGAAGATGGGAGGAGATACGATCTTTGCTAATTGTCAGAAGTTTGATGTTTCCGCAGTGAGATCGAACCGTCAACCGAATACTTATGTATATGCTAAATATCTAGAATCATACACGAGAGTGGTGGTGGTTGAACTAGAAAATGATCCTATCACGCAGGAACTCAAATACTTTGTTAATGCGTGGTGCAGAGCGGGTGATCATACCAGCAATCTGGCTGATGAAGATATTTCATCCACAAACGGTTACCACTCGGTGAGTGCAGGTAGCTGCGTGTTAAGTCAGCTTCAATATAGCCTTAATGCAACGATGCGCTGTGGTTCTGATCGGTTGGCGCATACCGAAGAATACCGTCAGCAAGCACTGGTGAACTCATCTACTAACAGTGGTGACAGTTCCGGTGATATTCAATTCAATGGCGCTGGCGGCGGAAATGTTATTACATCCAGTGTCACCTATGGCAATGTCAATTTTAACGGTGCTGGTTTAGCAAACGTTATCCTTCATCAAAGTCAGTATGGAGAAATGGATGTTAACGCTGGTGGTGCCGCAAATGTTCTGGTGCGGGTTGGAGATGGAAGATATTTGGCACATCTTCTGGCAGTTGGCAATATTTCGGTTCAAAAAGGCAATGGTAACAGTCGGGTTATTATGCTGGGTGGTTACAACACGCACACGCAGATAGGTAATGGCAGAGCGAGTTGGTTAGGTGCGGGCGGTTTTAATGTCATGACCCAAAAAGGAAATGGCAATGTCTCCTCGGTATTGGTGGGCGGCGCTAATGTGCTGACTAAGCTCGGTGCCGGTGATTTAGTTTCCGGTATGCTCGGTGGGGCTAACATTATCACGCATATCAGTGATGATGAAATGTCGAATACCAGGGCAATTGCGTTGGGTGGTGCTAATGTTCTTACCAAGAAAGGACAGGGCAATGTGCTGGCAGTGATGGGGGGAGGCGCAAACGTTCTGACCCACATTGGGAACGGGAATACGACAGGTGTGATGCTCGGTGGCGCCAATATCCTGACCAAAGTAGGAGACGGCGATACTACTGGCGCTATGTTTGGTATAGGTAATGTACTTACCCATGTCGGCGGCGGTCAGACTTTGGGGGTAATGGGGGCGGCAGGCAATATCTTTACCAGAGTTGGGGATGGAGCTGTGATTGCAGCCATGATTGGCGCAGGCAATCTCTTTACTCATGTCGGTAAAGGTGATGTATGGGCGCTGATGGGGGGCGCAGTCAATATCTTTACTAAAGTGGGTGATGGTGATGCGTTGGCGCTGATGATAGCCGCAGGCAACGTGTTTACTCACATTGGTGATGGGGGAAGTGTTGCCCTGATGCTGGCGAAAGGCAATGTCGCGACTAAAGTGGGTAATGGTATGACTTTGGCCGCAATGATTGGCGGCGCCAATATTTTTACCCATATGGGAGATGGCAATACCTTTGCTGCCATGATCGGTGGCGCCAATGTGTTGACTAAGATCGGTAATGATCTGACAACCGCCTTGATGATAGGTAAAGCTAATATCTATTCCCATGCGGGTAATGGCCCCAGTATTGGCTTGTTTGCCGGTGAACTGAACGTGATGACTAAAATCGGTGATGGTACAACGTTGGCGGCAATGTTTGGTCAGGCCAATATCATGACCCATGTCGGCAATGGCTTAACCGGTGTTTTGGCGTTAGGAGAAGCGAATATTGTCACCAAAACCGGTAATGATTTTATGGGGGTTGTTGCAGGGGCGAAAGTTAACGTTATTACTCATGTAGGCGACTCGATGACCGCTGGCGTACTGCTTGGCGAAGGTAATATTCTGACCAAAGTGGGAGAGGGAACGACTGTCGGCTTGCTGGTGTCGAATGTGGGGAATGTCATGACCCATGTTGGTGATGGCACAACAGTGGGATTTGCTAAAGGTAAAGCCAATATCATTACCAAAGTGGGGAATGGCGCCGGTATCAATGCGGTTTGGGGTGAAGCTAATATCTTGACGCAAAAGGGGCATGGTGATCGTTATAACTTCGCGAAAGGTAAAGCGAACATCATAACCAAAGTGGGTGATGGACAAGAAGTGACGATCGTTCAGGGTGATGTCAATATTATCACTCATGTTGGTCACGGTGATGATTACACCGGCGCCTGGGGTAAAGCCAACGTCATTACCAAGGTCGGTGATGGGCGCAATGTGGTGCTTGCCAAAGGTGAGGCTAACATTGTGACTCAGGTGGGTAACGGTGACAGTTTTAATGCCTTGTGGAGTAAAGGGAATATTGTCACCAAAGCGGGTGATGGCATGCAGGTTACCGCGGCAAAAGGCAAAGCGAATATCACCACCACCGTGGGAAATGGCTTAAATGTAACGGCGACGCATGGCGACCTGAATGTGAATACCAAAGTGGGTGAGGGTGTTTCCGTTAACGTGGCATGGGGTAATTTCAATGTTAATACTAAAGTTGGAAATGGCCTGAATGTTGCGGTGATGAAAGGTAAAAATAATGCCAATATTCATATTGGTGATGGTCTGGGGGTGAATGCCTCGTATGCACGTAATAACGTGGCGATTAAGATCGGTAACGGTGATTTCTATAGTTTCTCTGTTGCAGAAAGCAATACGCAAAGCAACAAACTCTCTTCCTTCTTTGAACATATCAAACAGACAGCATTAGGTGTGGGGGGCAGTCAGGCGATCAACTATCTGGTTGAGGGCGGTGAGGCTAGTACATCTGGGACACATAAAGGCAGAGGGGCGATTAATTTAGCCGAAGTTTCTGCGATTGATGGTTTTAAGATGAATGAAATCGCGCCGGTAAATTCAGATTTAAGCAGTCGTCTGAATAGTTCTGTAACAGCGATAGAAACGCCCGAGCTCGAAAATATCCATCATTCATTGCATATTGATGAAAGCGATGATCGGAAACAGGAAGCCAATCTGATCATCAATGGTAATTTTGAGCAAGGTAATTACGGCTGGCTGGCAACTAATGGTATTGAGGCATATCTCTCAGCCGGTGCTTACGGTCTTGATAATGAGGGGCATGGAGAGCGGGTTAGTGAACTTGATGCGGATAAAAACACCGCGATTTATCAGGATCTACAAGACTTGTTCGAGGGAGAAGTTATTTCATTGAGCTTTGATTTTGCCAATCGTCACAATGCTTATCTTACCAACAATGGCATGGAGGTTTTCTGGAATGGGGAACGGGTATTCTCAACTTCTGGAAATGTTGCTGGATGGCAAAACAAAACGCTGGAGTTGACAGCGAAAACCGGTAGTAACCAAATTGCATTTAAAGGTACAGGTTTAAATGATGGCGTAGGTTATGTTCTCGATAATATTGTTGCGAAATCTGAAAGTTCACGACCAGCTAAGGCTGTTATCGAACAGGTAAGACAGGATAAAGCGGCGCAAAACGCGTTAAGTGATAAAGATAAGGCTGGAGAAGATCGCCGCGTCTTGGAACAAGAGAAAGAGAAACAACTGGCAGCAATTGCAGAAACACAATCTCGATTGGAGTCAACGGATCAGGCGGTGCTAAACACCAATGGGCAAGCGCAGCGTGATGCGATAAAAGAAGAATCACAAGCAGTGACAGATGAGCTGTTCTCCATGACTCAAGGTCTGGATGCATTGAATGACTTTGATAATTACCACGGTAAATCTGGTGATCAATGGCGTAATCAATTTGCTGCCGGATTCTTAAACAATGTTCAGAGTAAATTGGATAACACCAAAACTAATGCACAGAGAGCATTGGTTAATGTACAGCAAAATATTAGCGATAACCGACAGAGTGTGAGAAAAGCGATTGCACAATTGGAGGCAGGTATAGCGAAAAGTGAGCAGCATCGTATTGGCGTGCAACAAGATATGATAGACGTTCATAAAAAAGTGGAATTGAGAGAAAAAGAGGCCCTGTTACAACAACGGCAAGCAGAAAAAGCAAAAAGTAATGCCAGTATTGCTTATCTAGAGGCAGAAAATCGAGGCAAACGCGATATTGCTGTGGCTGAGGAGAAAGTGATTCAGGCACAAACCGATGCGAAGAGCGCGAAGCAGAGTGACAATGCTAAGCCACAGCGAATAGGCGCACTTGGTAGTGGTTTGCCGGGAGAGGCTTATCAGTCCACGGCTATGCCTGAAATCAGCAGCCATGTTGGTTTTGAGTTTGCCGTACAGGCAAATGGGCGATTCAGTGCAGGATTGATAGAAGAAGATCTGACCATACTGAAAGATGCAGAAAACATGATTAATCGATTGCAGGTTAATAATCAATCCTTGTTGGATAAAAATCTGCTAACAACATCTTCTCAACATCGTGGGGCAATAAAAGGGGATGTTTTTCAAAAAATTGATAATAAAATTTTCGATTTTATCGCGCATGGAAAAGAGCTGGAGGCTTATTCATTCCATTTTAGCCAAGATGGTAATGTGTTGGAAAAAGTTAGCAGAATCATCCCAGAAATTAGCAGTGTGCTCTTGACTAAAGGAGATACCGCTGAGTCTAAAAAGCTCATGAAAGGATTGTGTTTTGCTTTATCCGCCCGCTACTTAATGGAAGAGCGAGTACATGGCTCCGGGGGTGGCAAAGCTTATATGTTGTGGTTGAAGGACACTGTTAAAGCCTACAACGATAAATCAGTCAATAAGAAAACCGATATCAACGCCATTGAATCCGCTTTGCTGACCCAATATCGCCGTCAAAATATTGGGCTGGTTATTGAAGATTTATTATCGATGCAGTACAGCCAATTTATGGATGACTCTACTCTTGAAGCCTATAAAAAAGCGAATGCTGCCTATGGCGGCAAATTGAAAGCTAACGGATTGGCCGGGCCGAACATTAATTATGCACTGAATTATTCCGCGGAAGGCTATGAATCCGTCATGGATAAGCTGCGTCATGTAAGAAAATCGACTTATATGACATTCATGTCGGAAGAGCATGCCATGTCCGTTGTGGTGCATAGAAAAATCAATCAAACAGTTTGGTCATTTTATGATCCTAACTATGGCGGCAAATCGTTTGCTAACTATAACGATTTCCGCCGTTTTATGGATACGTTTCATAAAGGGTTTATAACGAGTTATAAATTTCAGGCAAGTAAAGAACCCGACCAAAGCTTTTATGTTCAATTTAATAAGTTTGAAGAGGGAACCATTGCGAAATATGACGGCGTTTGGAAAACGTCACGTGATGGTGAACAAAACTACGTATTGCGCGCATTGAAAGAGCAAGGCAAGGTATTTAACTTAGGTTCAAACGTCACTGGGCGTGTAGTTGATTACCGAGAAGGTGATATCACCTTGGAAGTGACAGCTAAGCAAGGTAAACAAACTAAGAAGGTTCTGGTTGACATTGAGAGCAACAACTTTAAACAAGCGGCCAGCTTTGTGCAGTCGAATATCGATAAAGTCCTCTCTTATCCAGCAGCAAATCGGTTGATACTTAAAGTGCCGGTTGATAGTGATGCGGCGAGCTCTTCACTGGAAAAATTGTCATCAAGTGACATCATCAAAAACAAAGATGCGGGAACTTGGGAGCAGGTGGTTGTCACACCACAAACCGATGATCGTGCAACGCGTTTTTATGGTCAGATTATTATTCAAATGGAAGATGATCCGATCGTTGCCAAAGCCGCCGCCAATCTGGCCGGTAAACATCCGGATTCCAGTGTAGTGGTGCAACTGGATGCTGACGGTAAATATCGTGTCGTTTATGGCGATCCTGCCAGATTATCCGGCAAGTTACGTTGGCAAATTGTCGGTCATGGCCGTGATACGTCGGAGCAAAATAACATTCGCCTGAGTGGTTACACTGCCGATGAACTCGCTGTTAAACTAAAACAGTTCAGTCACGACCTTAAATCGGCGGGTAAACTAGGCCATATCAGCATTGTGGGTTGTTCTTTGATAAGTGATGACAAACGGGATGGTTTTGCCCATCGCTTTATCACAGAGTTAGATAAACAAGGTATTCGCAGTAATGTTTCCGCCCGCCGTAGTGAAGTAGCGATTGATGCAACAGGCCGTAAATTTACCCGTGATGCCAATAACCAGTGGGTTAATAACTTGCCTGATAACAAAGTTGTATTCGAATGGAATAAACAGGGTGAATTGACGACCAGTACAGAAAGGGTTATTCGCGGTGTTACTGAAAGTGATATCACCCTTTCCAAGGTGGGATACACCGAGGATGATGCGGTGACGAGAGGGGCAGTTGCAGATTATCGTCGTCCTTTTACTACGCCAAAGAAACGTGAAAATACTATTCAGATTAACGCCAACGATAAATCGAATAATCAGCTTAGTTACTCCGGCAACATTCAGGTTAATGTGGGTGAAGGGGAGTTTACTGCGCTCAATTGGGGAACATCAAATGTCGGTATTAAAGTGGGTAGCGGTGGCTTTAAATCACTGGCCTTCGGTGACAATAATGTGATGGTCCATATCGGTGATGGAGACAGCAAACATAGCTTCGATATCAGTGGTTACCAAGCGTTTGAAGGGGCGCAGATGTTTATCGGTAATCGTAACGTGAGCTTCAATCAGGGCAGCAGTAATGACTTGATTGTGATGATGGATAAATCCATTCCAACGCCGCCACTGGTTAACCCGTTTGATGGTGTGGCGCATGTTGCCGGCGTACTACAAGATATTGCTTACTCTGGCAAAGAACAGGATTGGTTAATCGCGCAAGATCAGCAGTGGACCATCGCCGGTGCGAACAAGTTTGTGCAAGATATGTCCCGTTTGGATCAAACCAGCAGTGTGAACTACAAGACGTTGGTTGAGCTGGATTCACAGCATGAACGCAGTAGCCGCGGTTTGAAGCGAGATATTGAAGCGACGTTGAATAAAAAATATCATCAATGGCTAACCAGCAACGTTACAGATATGGGCACAATGAGCCGCGCAAATCAATTCCGTCAGGCTAATGAGAAGCTGGCTTTTAACTTTGCCGTCGGTGGTCAAGGAGCAGATATCCAGGTAACAGCCGGTAACTGGAATTTTATGTTTGGTGATCATATCCAGTCGATTATGGATACCAACCTGGGTTCGTTGTTTGGTCTGATGACTCAGCAATATTCGACAACGGGTATGGCGAAGACCACTTTTACCTATCATCCGCAAGACTTGCCGCGTCAGCTTAAGAATAAGCTGCTTGGCCGATTAGCAAGTGTAAATGCAGAGACTACCCTAGCGGACATTTTTGGCGTGAATTACACCGCAGAGGGGCAAATTGTTTCCCGTACAGGAGAACCGGTTGATAGCGAAGCGATTCTGCAAGAGATGCTGGCAGTGATTGCAGAATTTAGCGGGGATCAACTGAAAGCTTTTACAAATCTAGAGAAGTTGCTTGATGGTTTGAAAGCGGGCATTGATATGGGCGAGGATGGCGTCAGATCGTTTGTGGAAAATCATGGCTTGCAAGAGAAAGTTCCTGACGAAAACCGTAAACCCGAATCCCCAGTGAGCGTCGATGGAAAGCGTGCTCAGGCCGATGATAAAGGTAAATCTGCATTTGGCTTTAACTCAATGAATCTGCCTAATCTGTTTGCGACGATGTTCAGTAAAGATAAGCAAGCAGAAATGAAGTCCTTAGCCACGCATTTGAAAGAAAACTTGACGGCTGATTTGCTCAATATGGAGGAAAAAACGTTTGATTTCCTGCGTAACAGCGGTCATTTGCATGATGATGGCGATATCCATATATCGTTGGGAAACTATAACTTCAACTGGGGTGGTGACGGTAAAGATCTCGGTGCTTATCTGGGAGATAACAACAACTTCTGGGGTGGTCGCGGTGATGATGTTTATTATTCAATTGGTACTTCCAACATCTTTACCGGCGGTGAAGGCGATGATCTGGGCGTCCTGATGGGACGTGAAAACTGGATGTTTGGCGGTAATGGTGATGATACCGCAGTGGTGGCCGGGCGCATTAACCATGTGTTTATGGGTGAAGGCAATGATCAGGCGTTTGTCTTTGGTGAAGGCGGTTTTGTTGATGCTGGTAACGGACAGGATTACGTCACCATCTCCGGCAACTATAACCGGGTAGATAGCGGAGAAGGTCAGGATTATGTTGTCGCCATCGGCAATAATAACCAGGTTGAATTGGGTGGAGGCAATGATTTTGCCCGAGTATTTGGCAATGACAACCGGATCGACGGCTATTCCGGCAACGATGCGATAAAACTGATGGGCTACCATGCGGTAATCAATGGTGGGGAAGGTGACGATCACTTAATAGCCGCAGCGATTTCGAAGTTCAGTGAATTTGATGGTGGTGAAGGTCAGGATTTGCTGGTGCTTGGCGGGTACCAGAACCGCTTCCTGGGTGGTTCGGGCGCAGACAGTTTTGTGGTTAGCGGAGAGGTGATTGATACGTCAGTCAATGATATCGGCGCAGAGGACATGATATTGCTTAATGATGTTGACTGGAGAAACCTGTGGTTGCAGCGCAGTGGGTATGATCTGGTGCTGTCAGTGAAGCGCCAAACTCGGGACAACAGTGCGCAGGGGTTATTTGAATCAGTAGGTTCGGTTACTTTTGATGATTACTTTAATGGCAATCGTGCCAAATTGGTGACTCGGATAGGAGATAAGAACTCATTAGGGGAGCGTGAATTTACCGCACTGTCAGATAATGTGGTGGATTCTTTGATCCAGGCAATGAGTGGTTTTGCGCCGACAGTCGGTGATAATGGTTTTATTGAGGGGCTGGAGAGTCAAGCGAAAGTGGCTATCGTAACAGCGTGGGCAGATGTCACGATTGGCAAGGGGAAATTTGCCTAATTAAATTCCTGGTAATCAAGTGGCTCAAGATAAATGAGCCACTTTTATCGCTAATCGACCGGTTTCCTACGTTAATTCCGTATCGGTATTAAGAAAGCGATGAATTGCCTTTAAAACCGCGTCTGGTTTTTCTGCATGAACCCAGTGGCCGCAACCGGCGACTACCCAAGCTTTAGCCTGTGGAAATTGTCTGGCGATATCGTTCCGATATTCTTCCTGAATATAAGGGGAGAGGCCGCCACGAATAAACAAAGCGGGATGAGGCCAGGTAGGGATTTCTTGCCAGCCACTGATCTTTTCGTACTGGTCAATTAATACCGGTAAATTGAATTTCCATTCCCCCTGATGGAATGATTTCAGTAAAAACTGAATGACACCTTCTTCCTGAATATTTTCTCGCATAATTTTAGCGGCGTCTTGACGGGTTTTAACTCCGGCTGCTGTCACGTTGTTTAGTGCGGTAAAGATTTGGTCATGACGGCGAACCTGATAAGCGATAGGCGCTATATCAATAAGAACAATTTTTTCTATCCGTTCTGGTGCTAGTGCTGTCATTGCCATCGCGATCTTACCGCCCATTGAATGACCGATAATAATGACAGACTGAATTTGCAGATGATCCAGCAGGGAAATAACATCTTGTGCCATATCGTGGTAATCCATATTATTCGCCCGTGGGGATAAACCGTGATTGCGTACATCGACTTGAATGACGGGATAGTATTGCTGCAAATCACGGGCTAAAACCCCAAGATTATTGAGATCGCCGAATAACCCGTGGATGAATACCACAGGGGTAGAAGAGAGCGGATTTTCCGGTATCTGCATATGGTAATTTAACGGGTTGTCTAATTTCATGATGAGAATTATTTTCTTTCAGGTATTGATATCATACCGTGTATATTGTTGCTTAAATTATAAAAAAGCAACCAGGTTGCACAATTATAGTTAATAATATCTTATGATTAAGTTGTTCTCAAAACGTTCATGTATCAAAAACTTGTTAATTTTTTCAATGTAATACTTAATGGATTGAAAAATAAATGTTCTTCAAGTAAATAATATTATTAAATGGAAAGTTTTAAATAACTTATGAGATGATTATCGGTTCAATCATCTTAGTGAGGTTATTGATTGTGTGTTTATGTGATCTATATCTTGAAAAATTGTGTGTTAATTTTAATTTTTTGTGAAAAAATGATGAAAATTTACTTTATGTGTTATATGAATGAAGACATAAGGTACATTTAACAATAACTACACCGTTCTAATAAGAATAAATAGAATCTGATTTTACACTATGGATTAGGGAATTAAGAAGTGAAGAAAAATTTACTAAAAAGCCTTTATTTTCAAGTTTTGGTTGCAATAACTATCGGCATACTTTTGGGGCATTTCTACCCACAGCTTGGGGCAGAAATGAAGCCATTAGGTGATGGATTTGTCAAATTAATCAAAATGGTTATTGCTCCTGTTATTTTCTGTACCGTTGTGACCGGTATCGCAGGTATGGAAAGTATGAAAGCTGTTGGTAAAACAGGCGCTATTGCATTGGTATATTTTGAAATAGTTAGCACAATTGCTTTGATTATTGGGCTAATGGTTGTCAATGTTGTACAGCCTGGTGCGGGGATGAATATTGATCCCTCTACATTAGATGTTAAAGCGGTATCCCTATATGCGGAAAAGGCGGCTGAACAAGGGATAATCCCATTTTTACTTGACGTTATTCCGGCTAGTGTCATCGGAGCGTTTGCCAGTGGCAATATTTTGCAGGTCCTACTATTTGCTGTGTTATTTGGTTTTGCACTTCATCGTTTAGGAGAGAAAGGGAAACCAATCTTTAATATTATTGATGGTTTTTCTCATGTTATTTTCGGCATTATCAATATGATAATGCGATTAGCTCCTTTGGGGGCTTTTGGTGCAATGGCATTTACCATCGGGAAATATGGTATTGGTACATTGGTACAATTAGGGCAATTAATAGTTTGCTTTTATATCACCTGTATTCTCTTTGTGGTATTTGTTTTAGGAACAATTGCTAAAGCCACAGGGTTTAGCATATTCCGATTCATTAATTACATTAAAGAAGAACTATTAATCGTATTGGGAACATCGTCTTCTGAATCTGCATTGCCGCGTATGTTAGATAAAATGGAGAAAGTGGGATGCCAGAAATCTGTTGTTGGTTTGGTGATACCAACGGGATATTCATTTAATCTGGATGGGACCTCTATTTACCTGACAATGGCTGCGGTATTTATTGCTCAAGCAACGAATACTCATATGGATATAGTGCATCAAATAACGCTATTAGTTGTATTGCTTTTATCCTCTAAAGGTGCTGCTGGTGTAACAGGCAGTGGGTTTATTGTATTAGCTGCGACAATTTCTGCGGTTGGGCATTTACCACTAGCGGGGCTGGCATTAATATTGGGAATAGATCGTTTCATGTCAGAAGCAAGAGCGTTAACGAATCTGATTGGCAATGGTGTTGCAACGATTGTGGTAGCGAAACGTTGTCGTCAGCTTGATGAAGGCAAATTAAACGAAGTGTTAAATGCTAAATAAGCAAATCTTTGGATTTTTATCTATTCGATGATTAATAAAATAATGCCGGCTTTTAACCGGCATTATTTTCAATTAATGAAGGCCAGTCAGCAATTAATATTATTCTCCTGCTAAAATGAATATGTAACTTACTTTCAATTGATTGATAATAGTGAGTTGCAATGTAATTCAAAAAAATATTCTATATAAATTATTTCATATTATTCATGATGAAACATATCGAGTTATTTCAGGATAATGTTTTACTTTTATTATTTGACATTTTTAAGAAATAGAGAATTACTTGTTTATTGGTAATTATGCCAAGATAAATGCAGTATATACTGTTGACAACATGCAAAGATGCGCATATCTTTACTTTTTATATTTAGTAAAGAGGTGTTTGTATGCCAATAGTTAGCCAAAAAAGGCAGGTGACGTTACCGCTTGAGCAATGTTTGATGGCTGGCATTCAGCCAGGTGATGAGTATGAGAGTTTCGTCAGCCGAAAAGGGGTCATTTCAATTGTCACAAAGCGCAAAGGTGCCGCGAAGGGGATATTGAAGGGTATCTTGGCCGATCACCAGGTGAGTGAAGAAGAATCACTTGAGAGTGGCATGCACTGATGATTGCGGTAGACACAAACGTCTTACTTAGGTATCTGCTGCAAGATGATGCGAACCAATCTCACAAGGCCAATGCACTCTTTGAAGGTAATCAAAAAATCTTGATCACAGATGTAGTCTTAGTTGAGACAATTTGGACATTGAGAGGCAAGCGTTACTTGCTGCCTAAAGAGTCGCTGGTAAAAGTGTTGCATAGGCTCATTGAAGAGCCTAATGTTGTCTTCGAAGATGGTCATGCGCTCTGGTGTGCATTGGATGACTATATCAATGCAAAACCGATTAAATGCGGCGGCAAGACTAAGCAGGCCGACTTTGCGGACGCATTGATAGTGAATAAGTCTCAGCGGTATGGAATAAAAAACAAAGAGTCGGTTTCACCGCTTTATACATTTGATAAAGCTGCATTGGAGATTGACGGTACAGAAGAGCCTTAGAAGAAAAGAGTTATGGTGGAGTTACGATCTTTAAATCATCTTGAAACCGTCGTCTACAGGTTCATCTAAATAATCGATTGACAGCTCCAGAGATATAAAAATAAGCCTCATCAATTATCTGGTGGGGTTTTTTATGCTTAATGTGACTCGACAAACATACAAACATCTTCTACGACAAAGGTGGGGAAGAGCTGTTTTAAAGAAATTACGTTAGCGAAAGGTTATGTTTATTAGCATTAGAGTGGCGTCCCCTGCTGGAATCGAACCAGCAATTAGCCCTTAGGAGGGGCTTGTTATATCCATTTAACTAAGGGGACATAGCTTTATTATAACGGCTTTTCATTCATAATATAAGGCGTTATAAACTGTTTGCCTATTTAGTGATCGCTTGAATTGAGTACCATTCAAGTTAGATTGTCAGTAATATTGACATTATTGATGATCATCGGCGAGTCGTGCAACAAACTAATTTGCCGAATCTAGAAGGTTATTACTTGGAGAGATGTATGAAGTATCGTTTGGGCGGAATTGCTCTTGCTGCCGCATTACTAGTGGGATGCGCTAATTCATCTGATACTGTTGAACAGGGGCGTTCAGACCCATTGGAAGGTTTTAACCGTACAATGTTCAACTTTAATTATGATGTTCTTGACCCTTATGTTTTACGTCCAGTCGCGGTAGCGTGGCGTGATTATGTGCCGATGCCTGCTCGAAATGGTTTGGGTAATTTTCTGAGTAATCTCGAAGAGCCGGCTAGTATGGTAAACAGTTTTTTGCGTGGTAATCCATATCAGGGAATGAAACATTTTAATCGTTTTTTCCTGAACACCATTTTGGGTATGGGGGGGCTGATTGATGTTGCAACGATGGCAAACCCCAAATTGGCAAAAGAAGAGCCAAAACGCTTTGGGAGTACTCTGGGCTATCATAAGGTGGGGTATGGCCCTTATGTTGTATTACCGGGCTATGGCAATTTCACCCTACGTGATGAAGGGGGAAACTGGGCGGATATGACTTATCCAATGCTGAGTTATCTGACTATTTGGATGTCAGCCGGCAAGTGGGCATTTGAAGGGATTGAAAACCGTGCTCGTTTACTGGATTCTGATGGCTTGTTGAAGAACTCGTCAGATCCTTATTTGATGATGCGTGAAGCTTATTTCCAGAGCCATGATTTTATGGCAAGCGGCGGTAAACTGGAAGCTACGAAAAATCCAAATGCTGAAGCAATACAGGATGATTTAGATAGTATTGATGATTGATAACTCCTTATTTGGTTTTTAACCGCATAGATAAAAAAGGATAGCAATGTCGCTATCCTTTTTGAGAGTGGCATATTATTAGAATGCGTAGTTGAAGTTCACACCATATAGCCAAGCAGTGCCTTTAGCGTCGAATTCATATGCGTTAGGCAACGCTTCGGACAATTTCTCTTTAACAGTGACTTTCTGACCATGCATATATGAAATACCTACATCAACAGAAGCATCTTTGTTAAATGCGTAGGTTGCGCCTGCACTCAGCCAGAAACGATCTTGATCCGGAATGGAGATAGAACGGTTTTCAGCAGGAATCGGGCTGTCGTCAAAGGCGATACCTGTACGGAATGTCCAGTTGTCATCGTGATAATACGTTGTACCTAAAGCAATACGGTAGGCATCTTTAAAGCCTTCATGTTTACTAAACAGGACAGATCCATCTTTATTTCTGGTCCCTTTCAGTTCATTAAACTCACTCCAGCCTGTGTATGCCAGGCTATAGTGGATAGCCCATTTAGGTGCTACACGGTTATAACCAGAAACTTCCCAGATATCAGGCAAATTGAGATCCAATCTACCGCCAATGGTTTGGCCTCCAGTACCCGGTAAATTTATTCCCATTTTTTGCGCCATTTGACCTAGCTTAACAGGTATGTCGTTTTTATAGTCACCGTCTTTAAACTTAATTTTAACTTTAGAACGATAAGTCAAGCTGTAGCGGTTATTTTCATCCACTTCATACATGATACCTGCGTTCCAGCCATAGCCCCAATCTTTACCTGACAGATTAGCAACTTCATCTGTTGGTTTTATGAGACCTTTTGGCAATTTAGGGTGATACGACAGAGCGCCCGCATGACGGACGATTTCTGCATCCGCATAAACAGCGTTCAGCCCTAAACCAAAGCTAAAGTGATCATTCAGCTTATAAGCACCGCTTAAGTTGAAGTTTAATGTTGTCAGGTCAGTTTTACCGCCGATAGGGCCTGCTTCATAGTTATTGCTAAAATCGGTTGCCAGGCCGAAGTTGGTAGTGACCGAAGTACCAACAAACCATTGATCATCGATTGGCATAATGAAATGTAGGTTAGGTATCCAAGCGGTAGGCGCAATATTTTTAGCGTTAGTGCTTTTGCCCGATTTACCGGTAATATCAACATCAGGGTTGATATAGATGGCGCCAATAGAAAATGATGGGCGATCAAACAGCGTCATTGCTGCTGGGTTACGGCTTCCTACCGTTGCGTTATCAGCGACAACGCCTTCCCCGGAAAAAGCGCGGCCCAAAGCCGAAGTAGAAAATTCATTTAACTGGAAACCAGCAGCGCCAGCATTCGATGAAATTATTGCCACTGCAACCGCTAATGCTGAACGGGTGAACAGGTTTTTCTGGTTCATAACCAAAACCCTCTTGTTTATTATTTAACTATGCCACTTATCTTAGCAAGGAGCGCAGGATTGTAGGGTCGGTTTGTCTCGCTGACAAATCAGACCAGTCGTGAAGTATAGGTCTGATAACAGTTGGTGTTGCAAGAATGTTTTCAAAATATTACCAAGTTGATATCAAAAACGCGACTCAGTTAACAAAAAAATGATTTTTGATATTAATAAAAACGTTTAAAAATGATTTTTTAAGATCAAATTTCGGCAAATAAATATTCTTTAGGGGTAGGGCGAGTTTCCCGGTAGTTGAGAGGGATAAGATATTAAAATTTATTATGAATATTTTAGTAATGAAATTATGGCTGGTGTAATAGACCAGTGTCGCAAAAAAAAGCTTGAGAACATGCTCGAATAAGTATTGAAACCATTTAGCCATTAAATAAATTAAAGTTGCGCTTCCTCTCATTTTTGATTTATTCAGGTTTGCTATTTATAAACATTACGCTAACAATGATCTATCAGGTCAGACCTGTCCAGATTGGTTGAAAAGTTTTTTCAGTAATTTGATTCAGTTAACGATAATCTTTCAGGAGCCGTTATGAGTCGTCCTTTAACAAAAGTGACACAGCAAGGTGATCGTATCGCCATTGTCAGTGGGCTACGTATTCCATTTGCTAAACAGGCAACATCGTATCATGGCATACCGGCTGTGGATTTGGGTAAATCAGTTGTCAGTGAACTCGTGACTAGGAGTGGTTTACTCCCTGAAAAGATTGACCAACTGGTGTTTGGGCAAGTAGTGCAAATGCCTGAAGCGCCAAATATTGCCCGTGAGATCGTTCTCGGTACTGGGTTAAGTGTGAGTACTGATGCTTACAGTGTATCCCGTGCGTGTGCTACTAGTTTCCAGGCGATTGCCAATGTGGCTGAAAGTATTATGGCTGGCACAGTGAATATTGGGATTGCTGGCGGGGCAGATTCCTCGTCTGTATTGCCGATTGGTGTGACTAAATCCCTGGCTCGTACGCTGGTGGATATGAATAAGGCTAAAACGCTATCGCAACGCCTTAAACTACTTAGTCGCCTTAAATTTCGTGATTTATTGCCTGTATCTCCGGCGGTAGCGGAATATTCGACAGGTCTGCGCATGGGAGATACCGCAGAACAGATGGCGAAGACTTACCGTATTAGTCGAGAAGATCAGGATGCGTTAGCACACCGCTCCCATATTCTGGCAGCGAAAGCTTGGGAACAGGGATTGTTAGCTGATGAAGTCATGACAGCTCACTTCCCACCGTACCGTGAAGCACTGCTTGAAGATAATAATATTCGTAAAAATTCTGTACTGACCTCTTATGCGAAGCTGCGTCCGGCATTTGATCGTAAGTACGGCACGGTCACTGCTGCAAACAGTACACCGCTGACAGATGGTGCAGCGGCGGTCATATTGATGCGTGAATCAGTGGCTAAGGCGTTGGGAACAAAACCGCTTGGTTATCTGCGTAGTTATGCATTCTCAGCCATTGATGTTTGGCAAGATATGTTATTAGGGCCGTCATACGCCACGCCAATAGCGCTTGATCGGGCCGGTATTACACTGAAAGATCTGACTTTAATCGATATGCATGAAGCTTTTGCGGCTCAGACACTGGCAAACTTGAAAATGTTTGCCAGTGATGAATTTGCTCGTAATAAATTAGGGCGTGCTCAGGCAATTGGTGAAGTCGATATGGACAAATTTAATGTTTTAGGTGGTTCAATCGCTTATGGGCACCCATTCGCAGCGACAGGAGCTCGTATGGTGACGCAAGTATTGAATGAGTTGCGCCGTCGGGGCGGTGGGCTTGGGTTGACAACCGCTTGTGCTGCTGGCGGGTTGGGCACAGCTATGGTATTGGAGGTGGAATAATGACTCAGGCTCAGCATGATGCGGCATCCATCACTACGGGTACAAATCAAACTGCTTCTGTTTTCAATTTTGATATCAGGCCAGATAAGATCGGCGTTATCACCATTAATGTGCCGGGAGAAAAGGTAAATACGCTGAAAGCAGAATTTGTTGATCAGTTTCTGAATGTTTTCAAACAAGCTCAGCAATCTTCGGGTCTTAAAGGATTAATATTAATTTCCGGTAAGCCGGATACGTTTATTGCCGGTGCCGATATTTCTATGATTGCCGGATGTAAGACTAAAGAAGATGCGCGAGATTTGGCTGAAAAGGGTCAGAAACTATTTTCTCAGATAGCTAATTATCCCTTGCCTGTCGTAGCTGCAATTCATGGCGCTTGTTTGGGCGGCGGTTTGGAATTGGCGCTTGCATGTCATTGGCGTGTCTGTTCACTGAACGATAAAACTCGTCTTGGATTACCGGAAGTTCAACTTGGGTTATTACCCGGTTCTGGCGGTACTCAGCGGTTGCCGAGACTTATTGGCGTCAGTTCAGCGTTGGATATCATTCTGACAGGTAAACAGCTACGGGCGAAACAGGCATTACGGCTCGGGTTGGTGGATGATGCTGTGCCGTTGGATATTCTGCTGGACATTGCTATTGAAAAAGTCAAAAAGGGTATTCCTGTGCGTAAGCCTTTGCCGTGGCAACAACGGTTATTAGTTGGCCCCTTGGGAAGATACTTTTTGTTTAATATCGTTCGTAAAAAGACACTGGCGAAAACTCGTGGGCATTATCCTGCGCCTGAACGAATTATTGATGTTGTCAAAGAAGGTCTTGAGAAAGGCATGAGCCAGGGTTTGCGGGCTGAGGCGGTAGCATTTGGTGAACTGGCAATGACACGGGAATCTGCTGCGTTACGTAATCTGTTTTTTGCTGCAACTTCGTTGAAGAATGAAACGGGTTCATCAGAGAGACCGGCGGAAATCAAGCGCGTTGGTATATTAGGTGGTGGCTTGATGGGCGGAGGCGTTGCGAATGTAACAGCCACTCGTGGCAAACTACCGGTGCGGATTAAAGATATTAATGAAAAGGGCATTAGTCAGGTATTGAAATATACTTGGGATTTGTTGTCCAAGCGGGTGAAGCAAAAACGACTACGCCCGGCAGAGCGTGCTCAGCAAATGATGCTGATTTCAGGAACGACGGATTATCGTGGTTTCGCACAAACCGATATTGTTGTTGAAGCAGTGTTTGAGGATTTGTCACTAAAGCAACAAATGGTGGCAGAAATTGAAACGAATGCTAAACCAGAGACCATATTTGCATCTAATACATCTTCACTACCTATCCATCAGATTGCTGAAAAAGCCCAACGACCAGAACAGGTTATTGGTCTGCATTATTTTAGTCCAGTGGATAAGATGCCGCTGGTGGAAGTTATTCCACATCAAGGGACTAGTGAGAAAACGATTGCTACAGCCGTTGCTTTGGCGAAGAAACAGGGTAAAACCGCTATTGTGGTGGGTGATAAAGCCGGGTTTTATGTAAACCGGATTCTTGTCCCTTATATTAGTGAAGCCGCTCATTGTCTGGTAGCAGGAGAACCTATTGACCATATCGATGGAGCACTGGTTAATTTTGGTTTTCCGGTAGGGCCGATTAATTTATTGGATGAAGTAGGTATTGATGTTGGCACCAAAATCATGCCGATTCTGGTAGAGCAACTAGGTCCGCGTTTTGCTGCGCCTGAATCTCTCGATGCTGTACTGCAAGATGGTCGCAAGGGTAGGAAAAATGGCCGTGGTTTCTATTTGTATGCATCAGAGGCCAGAAAATTCTGGCAGTTTAGTAAGAAAGGCAAAAAAGTTGATAGCTCGATTTATACCTTACTGAATATAACACCTGAGTCGCATATGCTCTCGTCAGAAATCGCTCAGCGTTGTGTGATGCTAATGCTTAATGAAGCTGTTCGTTGTCTGGATGAAGGTATTATCAGAAGTCCGCGTGATGGTGATATTGGGGCGGTATTTGGCATAGGTTTTCCGCCATTCTTTGGTGGTCCATTCCGTTATATTGATAGCCTTGGTTGTGCCAGAGTGGTGGAGATTCTGCGTAGGCTGGAAAGCCAGTATGGAGACAGATTTGTACCTTGTGAATGTTTAGTGAAAATGGCTGAACAGAATAAAAGTTTTTATCCATAGTGGCCTATACTGTATCGATGAAAAAATTAATTCCGGTGTCGTTGAAGCACCGGAATTGTACTGAGTGTTTTTGAATGAAAAGGATCTCTTTATAAATTCAAGCAACATCCATTGAGTTGTCGTTCAACCATTTTATTTATTTTGAGTAGAATGCTTGTTCACCATCTTTGAAATGTTTTTGTAGTAACAATTTTTATTGTATAACTCAGGTCGAGATTGCTGATATTTGTTAGCGGTAGAATAACTGCACTTACTCATTCATACGGTGGACTATGCAAATTTTTATTATGCGTCATGGTGACGCGGCTTTAGATGCAATGAGCGATGCCGCCCGGCAACTGACTCCTCGCGGTTGTGATGAATCGCAAAAAATGGCTTGTTGGTTAGCACAGCAAAAGCATCAAATTGATCTTGTATTGGTGAGTCCTTATATTCGCGCTGAACAGACGTTACAGATTGTTCGTAAATCTTTATCTTTACCAGACAGTGAAGAAGTATTGCTGGGGTTAACGCCATCAGGTGATGCTGCTACAGCGAGTAGTTATCTCCAGTTTCTTGCTGAGCAAGGTCATAACGCTGTTTTAGTTGTCTCTCATTTACCATTAGTCAGCTACTTAGTTGCTGAGCTATGTCCGGCAGAAACACCACCGATGTTTGCAACTTCTGCAATGATATGTGTAGATTTAAACAGCCAGACTGGCAAAGGGACTCTTGTCTGGCAGGTCAGTCCGTCACAATTAGCAGAAAAAGCCTAATAATTCAGCAATGTATATACCTTATGGAAAGATAACGGGTATAGGCTTAAGGCTCATCAAGTTCGATAAGCATCAATAGTGCGGCGTTGCCGCCCCATTCCTTTGGCGCTTGATGGAAGGCTATGATATCTGGGTGTTGAGCTAACCACAGAGGTGTTTGCTGTTTGAGAATGTGTTTTCCGTGACCGTGCATGATGCAGGCACAATAGACATGTTCACGACGGCAAGCAGCGATCAATGCCCCAATTTCCTGTTTGGCCTGAATTTGAGTTAGTCCGTGTAAATCAAGAAACAGCTCTGGCGAATAGTCACCTCGACGTAATTTCTTCAATTCGTAATGGTTTGTATCTCCCCTTACATAACGGGTAGGACCCTCGGTATCAAGGTTAGGCTGAAATTCATCAGAAAAATAGTAGCTGGCATCAATTTGTTCTTGCTGGACTCGTTCAGGGGCAATATAGCTGATTTTTTTTCTTCTGGGAGAATGTAAGACGGTATCCTGGTTAATGCGTTTGGTGCCTGCTACCGATTGTTGAAATAAGTGAATTTCTTCCTCATTCAGGGAGTATTTATTTTTCATCATTGCTCAGTTAATTAAACCATTTTGTGACAAGTGTACTGCATCTTTTTAACTATTAAACCTAATTATGCTTAATAAAACCTGATTTTACCGAGTTTGTGGTTTAAAAATGCTGATAAGAAGGCATATCCCGGTAGTTAACAAAATAATTTGACAATAACAGTTGGTTGGAAATTAAATGTATATACAACTAGAAACCTGATTTATCAGATATAGACCAATAACAGGATGCTAATCATGGCGATAGAACTGCGTGATACTGATATCATCTGGCGCAATGCAAGACTGGCAACAATGGACCCTGCTGTCAATGCAGCTTACGGATTATTAAAAGAATATGATCTTCTGGTACGTGATGACAGAATTTTAGCTATTTTACCCACCGCAACATTACAGACGAATTGCTGTCAGGTTATTGATGTCCAACAACGCCTAATTACCCCTGGTTTAATCGATTGTCACACCCATTTAGTGTTTAGTGGTAACCGGGCTTATGAGTGGGAACAGCGTTTAAATGGTATGTCTTATGCTGAGCTTAGTGCTCAAGGAGGGGGGATTAACGCGACAGTTTCTGCGACTCGGGCCAGTTCTCATGAACAACTTGAACGTTCTGCGCAGCAGCGTCTTGCCGCATTTATGGCCGAAGGTGTAACGACTATTGAGATTAAATCGGGTTATGGATTAAATCTGGAAAATGAAGAAAAGTTGCTACAGGTTACGCAAAACTTGGCGCGACATAATCCGATAGAAATCAGCCCCACATTGCTCGCGGCTCATACTTGCCCACCTGAATATAAGCATAATCCTGACGCTTATATGGATCTGATTTGCAAAGATATCCTGCCACAACTCTGGCGAAAAGGGCTGTTTGAGGCAGTAGATGTTTTTTGTGAAAGTGTGGGATTCAATCTGGCGCAGACTGAGCGGTTTTTTCAGGCAGCACAACGTTGGAATATTCCGGTAAAAGGCCATGTGGAGCAGTTATCTCATTTAGGCGGAAGTGAACTGGTCGCTCGCTATCATGGTCTTTCTGTGGATCATATTGAATATTTAGATCAGGCAGGAGTTGAGGCGCTCAGTCACAGTGGTACGGTAGCTGTTTTGCTTCCTGGTGCGTTCTACTTTTTGCAGGAAACACAGCGCCCACCTATCGATTTATTGCGGCAATTTAATGTGCCGATAGCCGTATCTACCGATTTTAATCCCGGAACCAGCCCATTTGCCTCTTTGCGAATGGCTATGAATATGGCATGTGTCCAATTTGGATTGACGCCTGAAGAGGTATGGTTAGGTGTAACCCGACATGCAGCCCGCGCGTTGGGTAGAGAGCAGAGTCACGGACAGTTGCGTGCAGGGGCTTACGCCGATTTTGTTGTTTGGGATGCAGAAAATCCCGTTGATATTTTCTATGAGTTGGGTCATAACCCTTTGAATAACAGAGTATTTCGTGGCGTTATGACTTATTCCAACATATAAACAGATAAGGAGCGGTAAATGAATTTATGGCATGCTACTTCGCCGACTATTTGGCAAGGACGAAATGATTTGGCAGAAGCGGATAATGCACTACGGCTTTTTCAAACAATTAAATTATCTCCGTATTTTACGCCGGAAGAGTTTTCTCACTATATTGCTCTATTAGGGTTTGAATGTGATGAGGGTGTAAAGCGCAATCAGGGGAGGCCAGGAGCCAATCAAGGTCCTGATTATTTGCGGCAGTCGTTGGCAAATATGGCGAGTCATAAAGGGCATGATCGATTGGTGGACTTGGGAAGTATTCGTGCTAATCCCAATCAATTATGTGAGGCACAACAAGCCTTATCTGATGCCGTTACCCAATGCCAACGTCAGAATGTACGTACTTTGGTATTGGGCGGTGGACATGAAACAGCTTTTGCTCATGGTGTTGGCATTTATGATGCTTTTCCACATCAACGTGTTGGTATTATTAACTTTGATGCTCATCTCGATTTACGGCGGTCGCCGCAGCCTACTTCCGGCACACCATTTCGTCAACTTGCTGAATATTGTCAGCAACATCAACGCCAGTTTCACTATACTTGCATTGGCGCAAGTTTGGCGTCTAATACTCAGGCATTGGTGGATGAGGCAAACCGTTTGAATGCCACGATTATCTGGGATGAACAATGTCGTGAAACTATGCTGGACAAGGTGCGACAGCAAATACAAGATATACTCCAGCAAGTTGATTTGATTTATATGACGATCGATTTGGATGTATTACCTGCTTATCAGATGCCAGCCGTCTCTGCGCCAGCCGCATTGGGGATGCCATTAGAGCGCCTTTTGCAATTAGTTCAGCCAATTTGTCAGAGCGGTAAACTACAGGCGGCTGATTTGGTTGAACTCAATCCAATATTTGATATGCAAGGCATAGGTGGAAAAGCAGCGGCGCGTATTGCCTGGCAATTAGCACATTGGTGGTATTGATTATCTAGAATAACAGTACTATTGTGTTTTTTATTTTGGCAAAGATAGCCTGATAAAGTGAATGTAATTAATCACTTAACATTTTTATAGCATAAGGAATTTATTGTGACGACGCACTTATCAGGATCATTTGCCAAACCTGCGCCTCTGTATGCCAGAGTGAAACAATCCATCATTGAAAAAATTTATACTGGTGAATGGAAATCAAATGATCGTGTTCCCTCTGAAGCTGAATTGGTTAAACAATTTAACTGTAGCCGTATGACTGCCAACCGCGCATTGCGTGAGTTGACCGCTGAAGGATTATTAATACGGCTGCAAGGTGTGGGATCGTTTGTTGCTGAACCGAAGGGGCAATCTGCGCTGTTCGAAATTCACAGCATTGCTGATGAGATTTCAGCTCGTTCTCATCAGCATCGCTGTAAAATCTTAAAATTATCCGAGCTGAATGCGGATGTGAAACAGGCCGCGGAATTGGATATTATCGTCGGTACGCCGATTTACCATTCGATTATTATCCACTATGAAAACGATGTTCCTGTTCAGATAGAAGATCGTTATGTTAATGCTCAAGCGGCTCCTGGCTATTTGCAACAGGATTTTACTAAGCTTACGCCACACGATTATTTGTCAATGATTGCCCCATTAACGGAAGGTGAACACATTGTGGAAGCTATTGCTGGCGATCCTCGATCCTGTAAGTTGTTGCAAATTGAGTCGGAAGCTCCCTGTTTATTAATTAGTCGTCGAACTTGGTCGACTCATTACACTGTTTCCAGTGCCAGGCTGCTATTTCCCGGTAACCGCTATAAATTGAAAGGGCGTTTCAGCTCATAGCGATATCCTTATTATTCACAACTGATTTTTTTCCGTATGAGCTGATAGGGTTGCCATAGATCATTACCTTCGTAATGAATTAATGCGATTTCACGTATTTTATCCGTCCCATTTATGGCAACCGTATTAGTAAGGGCATTAAATAAAGGGAGGTCAGAGTCAGAATCACCATAAGCAACGCACTTTTCCAAATTCAGCCCATATTCCTGTACATATTTTTTTAATATCTGTAATTTACTTTCAGGCGTTAATATCTTTTCTGGATCAACCGGTTCACGAAAAGGTAAAGCAGGGAAATTTGATGCAACAACGATATCAGCCCCAAATTTTCTTAAGTGTTGGGCGAAGAAATCGGGTGAGAGGGTAATAACCATAGATACTTCACCTTTGGCTCTGATATCGTCAAAAACCTCTTTTATTCCCCCAATCCACGGTGAGGCATAAAAAACTTCGGCAACGTCAACGTATTGCAAGTTTGACCATAAAAACTGTAATTCAGCGGCAAACTCTTTGGTATTTATATCTCCTTGAGAAAATTGTTTTTCCAGCAGATGAAGCTCTGTCAGGCAATTCATTGTACGGGCAATTTCCAGACTTGCCGTGGTTCCTGTGAGAAGAGTGCCATCCATATCAAAAACATGTAATACTTTCATAATAAACCTAGGTAATTTTTTCGTTATAGGGATAGGTAGGTCTGTTTGTGATGGTAAACATATAGGGATTACCTATCTTAGTAATCCCCCGCTTATTTCAGCTAGCTCACGGATTAGGCGGCTTTTACTGCCAAGGTCTTAAGAACCGCTGAGGCGGCATAGTGACCACTAATCATTGCAGCAACAATACCTCTGAAAATTCCACAAGCATCTCCTGCAACCCATACAGGATAAGGGGAAGTTTCCAGGCTTAAATCGCCGTCAAGACTGGGATACCAACCGACGCCTTCTAGTGTAGGACCAACGATATGCGTATTCTCGTGATCGATTTCAGGAAATTTTTTAATGATATTACGTAATCCTTGCAACATTTTATCGAATAGCTCTTCGCCATAAATAGATACAAGTTGTGTAATGATGTGGGCATTTCCTGCTAATACATCTTGTACTTTGATTCTAAAGTAAGAATCCTTTTGCTTCATGGCGGAGACAACATTATTGAGTGTTCGGTCCGCGATATCTTCATCGAGAATACGAGTATTAAACCCAACATTAGATCGTCCTGTAGAAGGGCCGTCAGAATGACCGGAAACGGTCCATAAATCTTGGGTTTTTGTTAATACTGTTTCTCCATCCCGGCAAGCACAGAAAGTACGCCATTCAATAACGCCATCATCCGACCGAAATTTTAACTTCGGGTCGAGTTGCTTCATATTTTTAAAGAATGCTAAATCTTCTTGCTGTTCAATGCGGAATCCAACTTCTAGCCGATTGAAAGATTGTTTTTCAACTAGACTAGCAATCTCTAATGGACCAAATCTTCCACTAGCCAAAATGATTCGTCGGCATTCAATTTGATAAGTATTAGCATTATTGTCTCTTAAATTCATAATCAGAGAATCTTTTCCTCTGACGTATTTATAAGACAGGAATTTAGTTTGTGTGATGATATCTGCATCTGCCGTTTGCACCATATCTTCAACAAGATTAATTCTATCTTCAAGAGACATATAATTGGAGGGATAATCTTTTAATACCCATTCTCCGGAACCCACTGTAAAGTCTTTAGGATTTGTTGGAAATGGCGGTGTGTCCAGGCCATATGTATTCAGTGTGGCGCACGTCCATTCATAGGCTTGCCGTAATTCCGGTTCGTTTGGTAATTCCCAAAGTGCACTGGCAGAAGGAAAAAATGAGAATTTTCCGTCAGAAAACAGCCCGGCGCCACCGTGTCCTTCGGTTATCTCAACGAGATTATCTTTATCGCGTTCATGAATAGCTTTGCCATTATCGATTAGTACGACTCGTAAACCTTTTCCTTTCAATTTCTGTACCGCAGCTAAACCTGCTGGGCCAGCGCCAATAATAGCGACATCATATACAGACATTTCTCTCCTCCATTCTTTAGTCAGAATTGATGTTCCTGGGAACATTTTCTATGAGTTGAGCATTGAATTGTTTGTTCGGTTTTACGGAGTACATCCCGTTTTTTACTAGAAATAGCACTCTATTCCGATTACCCTTATTAAATACGAAACTATTGGTATCGAAATTAGAGCGTCTAAACTTGCTTTTCTGTTGTTATTTGTCAATACCTAAATATGGATAGTTTTTGAAATAAACGGAGGGAGTTATGAGTGAGCATGAGCGGCTATCCTCATTAAGACGTGGGCGCCCGCGCGATAGTGACACGACAAAAACTGTGTTGAGTGCTGCACTTGTTCTCGCTGAAAGTGGACGGATTGCAGATATCACTATTAATCATATTGCTTTATATTCAGGCGTTGCGAAATCGACTATTTATCGTAGATGGCCGAATGTATCAGCGGTTTTAATGGATGCTTTCTTTGATGATATTGAGCCTCTGATTATTTATGACAAACAGATGCCGGTGATAGAATCCATGCGGGTTACCATTAAGAAACTTATTGAAGTGTTGCAAAGTAAGCGCGGGTTGCTGTTCAGGTAATGGTTTCTTTTTCTCCTATTACACCTGAATTTGTCGATAAGGTTATTGATTGTGCGTTTGGTGGTTTGGCTAGGGATTGAATGTTCATTTCGACTAGAAATCTGACGGGGCCAGCAATGCCGGCCCCGTAAACCATAATCAAGTTATATTGATATTATCCTTAATTGACCGAGTGTTAATTATTTTTTCGCTGATAATGGAAACAGCTTCAATAATATTTTCATGATAATAATCATTAAGCAATGTAATCACTAATGGATTGACTGTCCATTGGGAGATATTATTATCCGATATTTTTGTTATCAATTTACCCATAGCTAATTGAATTTCATCTATGCAATATGGTGTCATTTGGCCTGCTTTAAATAGGGTAATATTGGTATAAGATAATTTCCCGCTTAAATTGCAGTTAGTCATTCTATGTTCAAATGGTATTGCTGCCAAAACTTTATTAATATAGGTATCACTTGCCCCCATTTTTCGCAATTTTACAATGATGGGACCATGTTCACTTGATATAGCTAAGTTATCTCTGAACTCTTTTATCTCATCATTATTGATTATAGTATCTAACAAGAACAATTGAATTTCTTTTGCGCCTAGCTGTTCTAATTGAAATGCAATCTCCATCGCTAATTGCCCACCTAATGACCATCCTAAGATGCGAATAGGTTGATCAATAGAAGTTTCAGTCAGAATTAACTCCCTATAAATTTGAGCTATTTGGTATAGTGAATCTATCTGATTATCTGTACAGAGATTATAATTATCGATGCCTATACAGTTATACGTGCTAGATAAATTATTTGCCAGAAATTCATAGACTTCACTACCTGCATTAGCAGGATGAACCATAAACAGCTTATTTGTTGCCGTTGATTTAGGTGTTAATAAATTAAGCAAGCTAGATTTTGTATTGCCTGTTTCCAACCATTGGGATAACAGAGAAATGCATTTGTAGTTAAATAAAATATTTAAAGGAATATCAATCCCCATTTCATGGCGTATCGCTGTGGTCAGCTTAATTGCCATCAGTGAGTTCCCTCCGATGCGGAAGAAGTTATCATCAATGCTCACCCGCTCCAGCCCCAAGATGGCCTGCCAAATGGTACAGAGCTGAGTTTCCAACGCATTGCGGGGCGCGACATAGCTGTCACGATTCCCCCAAACTGGCTCGGGCAGGGCGCGGCGATCCAGTTTGCCATTCAGGGTCAGGGGCACGGATTCAATACGGGTAAAACTGGCCGGCAGCATATAGTCCGGTAAGCGGGAAGAGAGATGCTCAGTCAGGCTGTCATCAGACAGTTCCTCTGCCGTCACCAGATACGCCACCAGTACTTTATGGCCGTTATGCTCATGATCAATCACCACCGCCTGTTTTACCTGTGGGTGCAAAGTGAGTGCGGTTTTAATTTCTTCCAATTCTATGCGGTAGCCGCGGATTTTGACCTGAAAATCATTGCGGCCCAGATATTCCAGATTGCCATCCGACCGCCAGCGGACTAAATCGCCAGTTCTGTACAGACGGGTGTAACCGAGAGCCTTGTCTTTTGCGGTGGCAAAGGGATTCGCCACAAAACATTCGGCCGTCAGTTCCGGTTGGTTCAAATATCCTCGTGCTAGCCCGGCACCGCCAATATACAGTTCTCCCGGTGCGCCGACAGGAGACAGATGACCGTGACTATCAAGAACGTAAAGGCGGGCGTTATTAATGGCTTTGCCGATATTGGTTGGGATGACCCCATGTTGATATATTTTTTCGGTCGCACAAACGGTCACTTCGGTTGG